>NZ_JAQZAB010000070.1:0-97912 GCF_028640915.1 Pseudomonas sp. B3G-3
GGCTGCGATCGACCGCGCAGCGGGCGCAGGGATCTCGAAACCGCAGGAGGACCTTCGGTCCTATCGCAGCCTCGCTAGGGCTCGGCAGCGGCTACAGGAGGAATAGGGGCGCCCCCGGTCGGTGCGGCAAGTCTGGTTCTGTGGAAGGTAATGGCAACACTTTGACGGTTGCCGCTGATTTTTTGCGAAGCCATAGTTGCCCGGTCGCCGACGCATCGGCGGTCGATCTTAGCCGGTCGGAAAGCATCTCTATGAATGCTTAAGCGCCATCCATTAACATGCTGGCGCTTTTTGCTGCATGGCACCTTCTATGGCAGCTGTGCGCGGGACACCTTCGGGTGTGCCGGGTTTCTCATAGGCTGCACCCGGTCGGCTAACCCTCGTACAGCTGCCACCCTTTTGTTTAGCCGCTCAGGGTGGTTGTTCTTCAGCAACCTATGGAGATATACCCGTGACGGATTTCATCCCCCTACAAAGCAATCTCACCCCCACCCCGATTTTCCACCTCGATCGCAATGCGCCCGCAGCCGATCTGCATGGCGGTGCGGTGCAGCGCATCAAGGCATCGCGAGATCTGATGCACAGCCTCAACTGCCTGAGCCTCAAAGGTGTGGGCGATCAGGATCTGATTCACTTCGTCAACGCCGCCCACCTGTTGCTACAAGACGGCTGCGACGCCCTGGATGCCTTGCAGTGGCAACTGCAGGCATAAAAAGTCCACCCCAGAAACAGCACAGGCTCACTGTCCCCAGTGAGCCTGCTCGTTCTTGCCGCTTAAAGCTTGAAGCTTGCCGCTGCCCCTAACCCAGGTACCCCTTGACCCCGGTAAAGATGATCTGCGCCGCCAGGGCGCAGACGAACAGGCCCATCAGTCGGCTGACGATCTGCAAGCCTTGCTCGCCGAGGATCCGCTCGATGCGGTTGGACAGGTACAGCACCACGCCGACGGTGAAGCTGGCCAGGGCGATGCTGAGAATCGCGGTGAGTTTGTCGTCCCAGTGCGGCTGGCCGACGCCCATCACCAGCAGAGCGCCGATGGTGCCGGGGCCGACGGTCAGGGGGATGGTCAAGGGCACTATGGTCACGTCCTGCTGCACGTTGTCGGTCTGGATCGCCGACTTGCCCTGGGCCATGCCCAGCGCCGAGATGAACAGCACGCTGCCCGCGCCGATGCGGAAGGCATCCACGGTGATACCGAACACGCTGAAGATCACCCGTCCGAACAGGTACAGCAGCACGCTGGAGGCCAGGGTCGCCAGGGCGACGTTCCACGCCAGGCGCCGACGTTCCTTGTTGGAGTAGCCACGAGTCAGGCTGATGAAGCAGGACAGGACGAAGAAGGGGCTGTAGAGCACCAGCATCTTCAGGTACACGCTGAACAGCACATGGAGCATGGCGCAAACTCACAGCGAGGGAGGGCGAGCGGAGTTTAACAGGCGTTTGCCGTGCTGTCGGCTCAGGACGGTTGCGCCGTGGTGCGGTTCTGCAGGTCGCGCTGCGCCACCCAGTGCTCGATCAGTTCGCGCAGTTGCGACAGCTCCACCGGCTTGGCCATGTGCCCGTCCATGCCGGCCTGCCGCGCGCGTTCCTTGTGTTCGGTGAGGATGTGCGCGGTCAGTGCCACCACGGGCGTGCGCACGCGCTGGTTGCCGACTTCCCAGGCCCGCAGCTGCTGGGTGGCGGAGAAGCCGTCGAGGATCGGCATTTCGCAATCCATCAGCACCAGGTCGTAGCGCTGGGCCTTCATCGCTTGCAGGGCTTCCTCGCCGTTGCTCGCGGTATCGGGCTGCAGGTTGAGCTTGCCGAGCATGCCGCGAATCACCTTGGTGGAAATGCTGTTGTCCTCGGCCACCAGGATGCGGAAGTCGCTCGGTACCTTGACCGGCACCGGAACCCCGCTCAGCGCATGAGGCTGATGCGGCACGAACTGGCCCTTGTTGCGCTGGGTCAGCTCGTCGGCCAGGGTGGTCTTGAGGGTATAGCCGGCCACCGGCTTGGCGAGGATGCGCTTGACCCCGGCGTTGCGCGCGATGACCTTGCTCGGCGCGTTGCTGATGCCGGTGAGCATGATCAGCAGGATGTCGTGGTTCAGGCTCGGGTCTTCCTTGATCTTGGCCGCCAGTTGCATGCCGGTCATGCCGGGCATGTTCTGGTCGAGCAGCACCACGTCGAAGTAGTCGCGCAGGTGCGCCTTGGTGCGCAGCAGGGCCAGGGCTTCCTTGCCCGAAGGCACGGCGCTGACGTTCAGGCCCCAGGCGCTGCATTGCTGCACCAGGACCTTGCGGCAGGTGTCGTTGTCGTCCACCACCAGCACCCGCGCCCCTTGCAGCGGGCCATCCAGGTCGGAGGTCGGGTGCTCCAGGCGTTCCGGGTCCAGCGGCAGGGTCAGCCACAGGGTGCTGCCCTGGTTGGCGCTGGTCTTGATCCCGAACTCGCCATGCATCAGCAGGATCAGCTGGCGGGCGATGACCAGGCCGAGATTGCCGCCCAGGCGGGTGCTGGCGAGGAAGTTCTTGCTGTGCAGTTCCGAGTGCAGCAGGGCATCGCGCTCTTCGGCTTCCATCGGCTGGCCGCTGTCCTGCACGGCGATGCGCAGGCGCGGTTTGCTGGTGCGCTCGTCCAGCGCGACCACCACCAGGACCTCGCCTTCGTCGGTCTTCTTCAGGGCGTTTTCCAGCAGGCTGAGCATGGCCTGGCGCAAGCGGGTCGGGTCGCCGCTGATCACGCGCGGCACCTGCGGCTGGATGAAGCTGATCAGCTCGACGTTCTGCTGCTCGGCCTTGGCGCGGAAAATACTCAGGCAGTCTTCGATCAGTGCATTGAGGTCGAATTGCACATCGTCCAGCTCGATCTGCCCGGACTCGAGCTTGGAGATGTCGAGGATCTCGTTGATCAGGGTCAGCAGCTCATTGCCGGCGCTGTGGATGGTCTGCACGTAGTCGCGCTGCTTGACCGACAGGGGCGTGCCCAGCAGCAGTTCGGTCATGCCCAGCACGCCGTTCATCGGTGTACGGATCTCGTGGCTGATCTTCGCCAGGAACTCGGCCTTGGCATTGACCTCGGCGTTGCTGGCGGCGAGGTCGCGGCTGACGCTGAACTCATCCTCGGTGATGCTGCGCTGGCGCTCGCCCAGGGCGATGCTCATCGCCCAACCGCTCAGGCACATGGTCACCAGCAGGGTGACGATCAGCCCCTGGGGCGCGACCATGGTCAGCCCCAGCAGCGCCGGCAGCACGATCAGCGCGCCGATGTTGAAGATGCCCATGCCGGCCACGAAGTAGCGCGCCGGGCGGTAGCCTTTGTGCCAGTGATAACCGGCGATGAACAGCATGCTCAGGCCGACCAGGGCCACCAGGCCGTAGGTGATGAGATTCAGCGGCAGCGAGTCGACGAACAGCAGCAACAGGCTGCACAGGCCGACCATCAGGATGTCGACCAGCAGCAGTTTGTTCAGCGGATGCGGGCCCAGCGGGGCGAAAAAGCGATAGACGAACATCAGCCCGCAAGGGGTGGTCAAGAGCAGCGCCAGGTAGGCACCAGGGGTCTGTATCGCATGCCAGTCCGGCAGCCAGGGGCCGAACAGGTTGAGCATCAGCGCCAGGCTGAGCATCACCAGGGCTTCGCAGGACGCCAGCCACAGGCTGCTGCGCGAACGGGTGTAGGCGTAGCGCACCAGGTTGTGCAGCATCAGCATGCCCATGCAGCCGAACAGCAGGCCGTAGAGCACGCTCTGGCCCTGATTGGCCGCGGTCATGACCGCCGGTTGCAGGGTGATGTAAGGGCGCAGCTGATGGTCGGAGACCAGGCGCAGATAGACATCGAGGGTCTTCTGCTCCTGTGGCAGCGGCAGCATGAAGTCGCTGCTGGGCAACGGCCGTTCGGCCTGGGGTTGTTGGGTGCCGGAGGTCAGCTGCTCGACCAGGTTGTCGCCGTCCAGCACATACATGTCCAGGCGTGACAGGTCGGGCGCGAAGATCCGCAGCAGTTGTTCGTGCTTGCCCGGTTGCAGTTTGAAACGCAGCCATAACGCGCCTCCGGGTTCGGCGGCGGTGATGCGTTCCAGTTCGATCGGGCTGAATTGATTGGTGTAGCGCGGGGAGCGGATATCGCTCAGTTGCAGGTCGGCCTGTTCATCGAGCAAAACGGCCCAGTTACTGCCTTGTGCGGCCTGGGCCGGGATCAAGCAGAGCAGGGTCAGCAGAGTGACGGTGAAACCTATGGCAGTCCTGAGCCAGCGCACGGCGAAATCCCTTCGTAGGTTGATGCCAGATTATAACTATGCGCGGCGCTGGAGCCGTCCGGCAAGGGCCTGGGGCGCCTGCCGGACGGGAAGACAGGATTACTCCTGATTTTCGCCACGCTCGCGGGCAATGGCCCGGTAACCGATGTCTTTGCGGTAGAAGCAGCCTTGCCAATCGATCTTAGCTGCCAGTTGGTAAGCCTGCTGCTGCGCGGCACTTACGCTGTCGCCCAGGGCGGTGGCGCAGAGCACGCGGCCGCCGGAGGTTACCACTTGACCGTCCTTGAGCGCGGTACCGGCGTGGAAGACTTTGCCTTCCAGTTTGGCGGCCGCGTCCAGGCCTTCGATCAGCGCGCCTTTGGCGTAGTCACCAGGGTAGCCGCCGGCGGCCAGGACGATGCCCAGGCTCGGACGTGGATCCCATTGCGCTTCGACCTTGTCCAGCGCCTGGGCCAGGGCGGCTTCGACCAGCAGCACCAGGCTCGACTGCAGGCGCAGCATCACCGGTTGGGTTTCCGGGTCGCCGAAGCGGCAGTTGAACTCGATGACCTTCGGGTTGCCGGCCTTGTCGATCATCAGGCCGGCGTACAGGAAGCCGGTGTAGACGTTGCCTTCGTCGGCCATGCCGCGCACGGTCGGCCAGATCACCTGGTCCATCACGCGCTGGTGCACGTCGGCGGTGACTACCGGAGCAGGGGAGTAAGCACCCATGCCGCCGGTGTTCGGGCCGCTGTCGCCGTCGCCGACACGTTTGTGGTCCTGGCTGGTGGCCATGGGCAGCACGTTCTTGCCGTCGACCATGACGATGAAGCTGGCTTCCTCGCCGTCGAGGAACTCTTCGATCACCACACGCGAACCGGCGTCGCCGAAGGCATTGCCGGCCAGCATGTCGCGCACGGCGTCTTCGGCCTCGCTCAGGGTCATGGCGACGATCACGCCCTTACCGGCGGCCAGGCCGTCGGCCTTGATCACGATCGGCGCGCCTTTTTCCCGCAGATAAGCCAGGGCTGGCTCGATCTCGGTGAAGTTCTGGTAATCGGCGGTCGGGATTTTGTGGCGAGCCAGGAAGTCCTTGGTGAAGGCTTTCGAACCTTCCAGCTGGGCCGCGCCAGCGGTCGGACCGAAGCAGTCCAGGCCGCGGGAGCGGAACAGATCGACCACGCCGGCGACCAGCGGGACTTCCGGACCGACGATGGTCAGGGAAACGTTCTTCTCGGCGAAGTCGGCCAGTTGCTCGAGGGCCAATACGTCGATGGCCACGTTCTCGCACTTGGCTTCGATGGCGGTGCCGGCGTTGCCCGGGGCAACGAAGACTTTCTCGACCCGTGGGTCTTGAGCGACTTTCCAGGCCAGGGCGTGTTCACGACCGCCGCTACCAATGATCAAAACGTTCAAGTCAGACTCCTTCGGAGGAAGCTATAAGCCGCAAGCTGCAAGTTAAGAGCAATCTGGATCGCTCTGAAGTGCTGCGTGCAGCTTTGAATTAGGAAGGCTGCAAGGGCAAGGCAAGAGCAACTGCGGTCGGCTCTGCCTTGTCGCTTGCAGCTTGAAGCTTGTGGCTGCTCTTAGTGGCGGAAGTGGCGCATACCGGTGAAGACCATGGCAATGCCAGCTTCATCGGCGGCGGCGATCACTTCATTGTCGCGCATCGAGCCGCCTGGCTGGATCACCGCGGTGATGCCGACCTTGGCCGCGTTGTCGATACCGTCGCGGAACGGGAAGAACGCATCGGATGCCATGACCGCGCCCTGCACTTGCAGGCCGGCGTGTTCAGCCTTGATCGCGGCGATACGGGCGGAGTTCACGCGGCTCATCTGGCCAGCGCCGACGCCGATGGTCTGACGGTTCTTGGCGTAGACGATGGCGTTGGACTTGACGAACTTGGCCACTTTCCAGGCGAAGATCAGGTCGTGGATTTCCTGTTCGGTCGGGGCGCGCTTGGTCACCACTTTCAGGTCGTCGGCGCCGATCATGCCGATGTCGCGGCTCTGCACCAGCAGGCCACCGTTGACGCGCTTGTAGTCCCAGGCCGGAACACGGTCCGCCGACCATTGGCCGCAGGCCAGCAGGCGCACGTTGGCCTTGGCGGCAACGATGGCGCGGGCTTCCTCGCTGACCGAAGGGGCGATGATCACCTCGACGAACTGACGCTCGACGATGGCCTTGGCGGTCTCGGCGTCCAGTTCGCGGTTGAAGGCGATGATGCCGCCGAAGGCCGATTCGGTGTCGGTGGCGTAAGCCAGCTCGTACGCCTGGCGGATACCGCCTTCAGCGTCCGGGCTCACGGCCACGCCGCACGGGTTGGCGTGCTTGACGATGACGCAGGCCGGCTTGACGAAGCTCTTCACGCATTCCAGCGCGGCGTCGGTGTCGGCCACGTTGTTGTACGACAGTTCCTTGCCTTGCAGCTGGGTAGCGGTGGCGATGCCGACTTCGGCAGGCTTGGCTTCCACGTAGAACGCCGCACTCTGGTGCGGGTTCTCGCCGTAGCGCATTTCCTGGGCCTTGATGAACTGGCTGTTGAAGGTGCGCGGGAATTCGCTGCGGCCTTCGGTGGTCAGGGTTTCAGCCGCCTGGTTCACGGTGCCCATGTAGTTGGCGATCATGCCGTCATAGGCCGCGGTGTGTTCGAAGGCCTTGAGCATCAGGTCGAAACGCTGGGCGTAGGTCAGGCCGCCGGCCTTCAGGCTTTCCAGCACCTGGCCGTAGTCGCTGGCGTTGACCACGATGGCCACGTCTTTGTGGTTCTTGGCCGCCGAGCGGACCATGGTCGGGCCGCCGATGTCGATGTTCTCGATGGCGGTCGGCAGGTCGCAGCCCGGCTTGGAGATGGTGGCTTCGAACGGGTAGAGGTTGACCGCTACCAGGTCGATCGGCTTGATGCCGTGCTCGTTCATGATGGCGTCGTCGATACCGCGACGACCGAGGATACCGCCGTGGATTTTCGGGTGCAGGGTCTTCACCCGGCCGTCCATCATTTCCGCGAAACCGGTGTAATCCGCGACTTCTACTGCGGCCACGCCGTTGTCCTGCAGCAGTTTGAAGGTCCCGCCGGTGGAGAGGATCTCCACGCCCAGGGCTTCCAGCTCCTTGGCGAATTCGAGGATCCCGGTCTTGTCGGAAACACTGATCAAGGCGCGGCGGATCGGCAGGCGGGTAGTCTGGTCGGTCATCTCAATTTCCATCAAAAGCAAAGGAGTCAGCAAAAAAGGCGACCGGTTTTACGCGGGCGCCTTTCTGGTTTGATTGAATGCTTACAGCAAATCGTACTGCTTGAGTTTCTTGCGCAGGGTGCCGCGGTTCAGACCGAGCAGCTCGCTGGCCTTGGTCTGGTTGCCCTTGACGTAGTTCATCACGCTTTCGAGCAACGGAGCCTCGACTTCGGAGAGCACCAGGTTGTACACGTCCGTGACGGCCGCGCCCTCAAGGTGGGCGAAATAATTGTGCAGCGCCTTCTCGACACTCCCGCGAAGGGTCTGGCCTTCTTCGCTCGGTGTATTGAGGTGCTGTTTCAAATTCACGTTGTCGCTCACGGGTGCTGTTCCACTCACTAAAGTCTCGGTCATCATCGTCATGCGGCCACCCCCTCTCCGTCCCCTGTCACCAGGCTCTTGTAACGCTCGGCAAAGAACTCACGAACGTTGGCGCACTGTGCTTCCGTATCTTCCAAACGATTGAAGTGGGCGCGAAACTCCCTGGCGCCCGGCAGGGTTGCGAGATACCAGCCCACATGCTTGCGAGCAATGCGTACGCCCATGACATCGCCATAGAAGGCATGCAGCGCGGCCAGATGCTCAAGCAGAATACGTTCCACCTCGAACAGCTCAGGTGCCGGCAGGGTTTGACCGGTACGCAGAAAATGCTCGATTTCACGAAAAATCCATGGCCGCCCCTGAGCGGTCCGGCCAATCAACAGCCCGTCGGCACCGGTAGCGTCGAGGACGTAGCGGGCCTTTTCGGGCGAGTCGATATCGCCGTTGGCGAAGACCGGGATCGACACCGCCTGCTTGATCGCAGCGATGGTGTCGTACTCGGCAACACCGGTGTACAGGTCGGCCCGGGTCCGGCCATGGACCGCCAATGCCGTGATACCTGCCTGTTCGGCGATCTTCGCCACCGTCAGGCCGTTCTTGTTCGCCCGGTCCCAGCCGGTACGGATCTTCAGGGTGACCGGCACATCGACTGCGGCCACCACGGCCTGCAGGATCTCGTTCACCAGATCTTCATCTTTCAGTAACGCGGAGCCGGCGGCCTTGTTGCAGACCTTCTTTGCCGGGCAACCCATGTTGATATCAATAATCTGTGCGCCCAACTCGACGTTGGCGCGGGCGGCATCCGCCAGCATCTGTGCATCGCCACCGGCGATCTGTACCGAGCGCGGCTCGGGATCACCCTCGTGGATCATGCGCAGACGCGATTTGCGACTGTTCCACAAACTCATGTCGCTGGTGACCATTTCCGAGACTACAAGGCCTGCACCCAACCGCTTGCAAAGCTGACGAAAGGGCTGGTCGGTGACTCCCGCCATGGGGGCGAGAATCAAGCCGTTGTGCAATGTATATGGGCCGATGCGTACCGCCGACATAGGACTTCCCTGTTGTGGGGCCGGATCATGAGACTTCGAAAAAGGGTTGGCATGATACCCGCTCTCGATGACCGGATAAAGGCTGAATTGGATAAAATCTGAACAGTTATTCTGTTATCGCCAACGGTTTGGTCCGCTGGGCAGCAGTCAGAAAACCGTCGTCAATCCAGCGCGGCCTTTGCTCGGATGGCCCGTCTTACTCGGGCGAGTGAAAGCTTAGGCTGTAGTTGACGGCCTTGGGGCCCGGATCGAGGATGTCCAGCGCGATGTGGATCGGCGTCTGCGGCGGCATCTCCGACACGCCTTCGAGTTCACCCTTGACGTATTCGCCGGGCTTGAAGCGACGACTGGCGATCAGATGGCCGTTGAGGTCGGCGAAACGCAGCTCCAGCAGCGGGAAGGGCTGGGAGAACGGCGCGCGGTTGTAGATGATCGCATCCACTACCAGGGCGCCGCTGAAGTCCGGGTGGCTGCGCACCACCAGGTTGCTGCTCTTGATGCGACCGATATCGACCTTCGAGGGCACGGTGCAACCCAGTTCCGGGCACAGTTGCTGGAACCAGGGGCGGTACTGGTCCTGGCGCGCCAGTTCGTCGAAGTGATAGGCAATGTACTGGCCCGCCAGGCCGGCGGCGGCCAGCAGGATCAACAAACTCCAGAGCAGGCGGCGGCCCCAGGGCGAGCGGCGCTTTTGCCAGTCCAGCTGGATCGGGTCGTCTTCCAGGTCCAGCAGCACGGGGTCCGGCGCCTCGGGCTCGGCGCGGCCACGCTTGTTGCGTCGTGGCGTCGGGCTGGCTGGCGGCTCGATCTCATCGGGCTCGTCGGCCTTCAGGGAGCTGTGCGCTGGCATGGGCTCCAGGTCGTCGTCCGGGAGCAGGGAGGGCGCCTTGGGTTCGTCTTCCAGATCGTCCAGGTTGAAGGACAGCGACGGTTCGGTACGCCCGGACCGGCCGGCATCGACGGCGGCCGGCTCGGTTTTTTCGTCGAGGTCGTCGCTGCTGCCGGGTGGCTGGCTGAACAGGCTGTCGGGCCAGTGTTCCTCTTCGGCTTCCGGCTGGTCGCGGCGGGCACTGAGGGTGTCTTCCCTGGCGGCGCGCTCCTGGCCAAAGGCCTTGGTCGGCTGGATTTCCCGCTGTTCGAGCTTGGCCAGCTCCTCGTCCAGATCGAGGCTGTCCAGGTCGAGTTCGGTGGCGCTCCACTGCTTCTGGCTGATGGCGCGCGGTGGCGGCGGGGTCAGCGGTTCGGCAGGGGTGGCCGGTGTGGAAAGTGCAGCGACAGCGTCCTTGCCAGCGCGTTGCTCAAGCAACTGCCGTGCGGCGTTGAACACCTGCAGGCACGAGCCGCAGCGCACCACGCCCCGGGCCACGCTCAACTGAGCGTGGCTGACGCGGAAGCTGGTCTGGCAATGCGGGCACTGGGTGACGAAACTGTCGGTCATGCGGCGATCCGGTTCATGCAGGCGGCCATTCTAGCGCCGACGGCCGGTGATGCGTACCCAGCCATCGAGGTTGGCGATAGGATCCAGGTCGAAGTCCTGGGCGTAGGCGGCCGCGACTTCTTCACCTTGTTCGGCGAGGATGCCCGACAGCGCCAGGCGTCCGCCGCTCTTGACCAGGCGGGACAGTTGCGGCGCCAGGGAAACCAGCGGGCCGGCGAGGATATTGGCGACCAGCACGTCCGCCTGGACCTGTGGCAGGTCTTCCGGCAGATAGAGCGGGAATAGTTCTTCGGCGATGTTGTTGCGCCCGGCGTTGTCGCGGGAGGCTTCCAGGGCCTGCACGTCGATGTCGGTGCCCACCGCCTGCTTGGCGCCCAGCAGCAGGGCGGCGATCGCCAGGATCCCCGAGCCGCAACCGAAGTCCAGCACGTTGCAGCCTTTCAGGTCCTGGCCGTCGAGCCATTCCAGGCACAGCGCGGTGGTCGGGTGCGTGCCGGTGCCGAAGGCCAGGCCCGGATCGAGCAGCAGGTTGACCGCGTCCGGCTCGGGAGCGGCGTGCCAGCTGGGGACGATCCACAGGCGCTGGCCGAAACGCATCGGCTGGAAGTTGTCCATCCAGCTGCGTTCCCAGTCCTGGTCTTCGATCACTTCGCTGTGGTGTTCAGGCAGCGGGCTGCCGGTCAGCAGCTCAAGGTGGGCCAGCACGCTGGCAGCCTCGGTGCCGCCTTCGAACAGGGCCAGCAGGTGAGTGTGATTCCACAGCGGGGTGGTGTTGAGTTCCGGTTCGAAGATCGGCTGATCCTCGGCGTCCATGAAGGTCACCGAAACGGCGCCGACTTCGAGAAAAGCGTCTTCGTAGGTTTCGGCTTGTTCTGGGCTGATGGCGAGACGGACTTGCAGCCAAGGCATGGCGGGCACCTTTGAAATATGTAATGTGCAGCCTAGCGGGCTGCGAGAAGCGCGCAAGTTTACGCGAGCGGGGCGCAGAAGACGACACGCCAGGCGCCATTTCCACTTGCCCACACCGCCTCTCTGTAGGAGCGAGCTTGCTCGCGATGCCTGCAGCGGCGCCGCGTAACATCAGGAAAATGCGCGTTGTCGCTGATGGCCCTATCGCGAGCAAGCTCGCTCCTGCTGGAGGGGCAGAAACGACAAGGCCGCTCGAAAGCGGCCTTGTCGGTCTGGTGCGGTGTCGATCAGTGTTGACCGGCCAGCTTGTGCTCCAGGTAGTGAATGTTCACACCACCTTTGCAGAAGCCTTCGTCACGAGTCAGGTCGCGGTGCAGCGGGATGTTGGTCTTGATCCCGTCGACCACGATTTCGTCCAGCGCATTGCGCATGCGCGCCATGGCTTCTTCACGGGTTGCCCCGTAAGTGATCAGCTTGCCGATCAACGAATCGTAGTTCGGTGGAACCGCGTAACCGCTGTACAGGTGCGAGTCGACGCGTACGCCATTGCCGCCCGGAGCATGGAAATGCTTGACCGTGCCTGGGCTTGGCATGAAGGTTTTCGGGTCTTCGGCGTTGATCCGGCATTCCAGGGCGTGGCCACGAATGACTACGTCCTTCTGGGAGATCGACAGCTTGTTGCCAGCGGCGATGCTCAGCATCTCCTTGACGATGTCGACGCCAGTGACCATTTCCGATACCGGGTGCTCTACCTGCACACGAGTGTTCATCTCGATGAAGTAGAAACGACCGTTCTCGTACAGGAACTCGAAGGTACCGGCACCGCGGTAGCCGATGTCGATGCACGCCTTGACGCAGCGCGCGAAGACTTCCTGGCGAGCGGTTTCGTCGATGCCCGGGGCCGGCGCTTCTTCAAGCACCTTCTGGTGACGACGCTGCAGGGAGCAGTCGCGGTCGCCCAGGTGGATCGCGTTGCCCTGGCCGTCGGACAGCACCTGGACTTCCACGTGACGTGGGTTGGTCAGGAACTTCTCCAGGTAGACCATCGGGTTGCCGAACGCCGCGCCCGCTTCGGAGCGGGTCAGCTTGGCCGAGGAGATCAGGTCTTCTTCTTTATGCACCACGCGCATGCCGCGACCACCGCCGCCGCCAGCGGCCTTGATGATCACCGGGTAGCCGACTTCACGGCCGATGCGCAACGCGGTTTCTTCGTCTTCCGGCAGCGGGCCGTCGGAACCGGGAACCGTAGGTACGCCGGCAGCGATCATCGCGTGCTTGGCCGATACCTTGTCGCCCATCAGGCGAATGGTCTCGGCTTTCGGGCCGATGAAGGCGAAGCCGGAGTTCTCGACCTGCTCGGCGAAGTCGGCGTTTTCCGCGAGGAAGCCGTAGCCTGGGTGAATGGCAGTGGCGCCAGTCACTTCGGCGGCCGCGATGATCGCCGGAATGTGCAGGTAGGAGTGCGCGGCGGAGGCCGGGCCGATGCAGACGGATTCGTCTGCCAGACCCAGGTGCATCAGTTCCTTGTCGGCCTTGGAGTAAACGGCGACGGTCTTGATACCCATCTCTTTGCAGGCACGCAGGATCCGCAGGGCGATTTCACCGCGGTTGGCGATCAGAACTTTTTCCAACTTCGCAGACATCGTTGGCTCTCCGCGGTTCAAACGATGGTGAACAGCGGTTGGTCGTACTCAACCGGCTGGCCGTCTTCGACGAGGATGGATTCGATCACACCGCTGGTTTCAGCTTCGATGTGGTTCATCATCTTCATGGCTTCGACGATGCACAGGGTGTCGCCTTTCTTCACGCTCTGGCCGACTTCAACGAAGGCTGGCGAGGTTGGCGAGGATTTGCGGTAGAAGGTGCCGACCATCGGCGAACGGGCAACGCTGCCGTTCAGCGCTGGGGCGGCTGGAGCTGCTGGTGCAGCGGCGGCGGCCGGAGCGGCAGCGGCAGGTGCGGCGGCCGGAGCAGCCATCGGTGCCGGTGCGTAGTACTGCTGGGCTGGAGTCTTGCTGTGGCGGCTGATGCGTACGGACTCTTCGCCTTCCTTGATCTCCAGCTCGTCGATGCCGGACTCTTCCAGCAGTTCGATCAGTTTCTTAACTTTACGGATATCCATGAATCATCAACTCCCAAGGGTCGGTCAGGGGCGTTTAGCTTGTTGTTCAAGCTGCTCTAGTGCGGCCTCCAGGGCCAGTCGGTAACCGCTGGCGCCAAGGCCGCAGATCACTCCCACCGCAACGTCGGAGAAGTAGGAGTGATGGCGGAAAGGTTCGCGTTTGTGCACGTTAGACAAATGCACTTCGATGAATGGGATGCTCACCGCCAGCAGCGCGTCACGTAATGCGACACTTGTATGCGTAAAAGCTGCTGGATTGATCAGAATGAAGTCCACGCCTTCATCGCGGGCAGCGTGGATACGGTCGATCAATTCATACTCGGCGTTGCTTTGCAGGTAGAGCAAATGGTGGCCGGCCTCGCGAGCCCGGCGTTCCAGGTCCTGGTTGATCTCAGCCAGGGTGACTGCGCCGTAGACCCCCGGTTCACGGGTGCCGAGCAGGTTCAGGTTGGGTCCGTGAAGCACCAGTAGGGTCGCCATCTGCCGTTCCTTATTTTATCGGTGGGCCATTATTCAGAACCCGGCGACTATGCCGCAAAGCCTTTGTGACTGTCCAGTTCTCTGCAATAGGCAGCACGATGACCGATGTTTACGCGAAATATGTGACCACCTGACTAAATCCGGTCATTCGCTGCGGCAATGCGTTCGGCGAAGTCCGCGGCGCTGATTTCGCCGATCACGCGCACATCGGCACGTTCGACGCCATCTTTGCCGAAGAACATCAGCGCCGGCGGGCCGAACAGGTGGTAGCGGTCCAGCAGGGCGCGCTGTTCGCGGTTGCTGGCGGTGATATCGAAGCGGACCAGGCGATAGCCCTGCAGGCGTTCGACCACCTGGCGGTCGCTGAGCACCTCGCGTTCGATGACTTTGCAACTGATGCACCAGTCGGCGTACCAGTCGAGGAGCAGTGGGGCGCCGGCATTTCGGGCGTCGGCCAGGGCCTGGTCCAACTCGCCCGGAGTGGTGACGGTCTGCCACTGGCCGGCGCTGGTTTTCTCAGGGCTGTTGCTGGTGGTCGCGACCGGTGCGCGGGCGAGCGGGCTGAACGGATCGGTCTGGCCGCTGAATGCGCCGTACCAGCAGGCCAGGGCATACACCAGCAGGAACAGCCCGCACAGCTGCGCCAGGCGCGCGCGCGGTGCCTTGTAGACAAATTCCAGGGCGCCGAGAAACAGGCCGACGCCGGCCGCCAGCGCACCAATCAGCAACAGGCTGACCTGGCCCGGCAAGACCCGGCTCAGCAGGCCGATCGCCAGGCCGAGCAGCAGCACGCCAATGGCGTTTTTCACATAGATCAGCCATGGCCCGCTTTTCGGCAGCCAGGCCGCGCCGCCGGTGGCCACCAGCAACAGCGGCGCGCCCATGCCCAGGCCCAGGGCGAACAGTTTCAGGGCGCCGCCCAGGGCGTCGCCGCTGGCGCTGATATACAGCAGGGCGCCTGCCAGCGGCGCCGAAACGCAGGGCGATACCAGCAGGCTGGACACCACGCCGAGAACCGCCGCGCCCCACAGCGAGCCGCCTTCGGTGCGCCCGGCGATGCGTTCCAGGCGTTGGCTGACAAAACGCGGCAGCTTGAGTTCGAAGACATCGAACATCGCCAGGGCGAACACGACGAAGAACAACGCAAAAGGCACCAGCACCCAGGCCGATTGCAGGCGCGCCTGCAAATTGAGCTGGGCGCCGAACAGCCCCATCAAGGCGCCGAGCAGGGCGAAACAGGCGGCCATCGGCAACACATAGGCTAGCGACAGATTGAAGCCGCGCCAGCCGCCGACTTGGCCCTTGAGGACCACGCCGGACAGAATCGGCAGCATCGGCAGGACGCAGGGAGTAAAGGTCAGGCCGATGCCGGCAAGGAAGAACAGCGCCAGTTCACGCCAGCTCCAGCCGGTTTTCCCACTGTCGGTAGCGGGGCTGCCGGCACTTGAGGGATTGGCAGAAGAGGCGGCGCCATCGATCTGCAAACGCTCGGTTTCCGGTGGATAACACAGGCCCTTGTCGGCGCAGCCCTGGTAGGTCACGACCAGGGTGAAGGCCCGTTGATCTGCGCCGGTACGCGGCAGTTCGACATCGACAATGCCGTGGTAGACCTCGACGTCGCCGAAAAACTCGTCGTGTTTCTGTTCGCCCTTGGGCAGTTGGGCGGCACCCAGGGCGATGTCGGCGGGCTCGGCGCGAAACTGGAAGCGGTGGCGATAGAGGTAATAACCCTCGGTGGCGACAAAACGCAGCTTGATCGATTGCGGCGTGCTTTGTAGCAGGCTCAGCTGGAACGCCTCGCGCACCGGCAGGAAGTCGGCGCTGTTGTTGATCGAACCCAGGGTCGAACTGGGGCGGCTGTCCAGCAGCCCGGCGGCGGTCGCCGGCAGGGCAAGCACGAACAGCATCAGGCAAAGCAGGCGACGCATGGCAATCTCGCGAATCGAAGGTGTGCGCATGATAGCGGAGAGCGGCGGGGTTCGCAGGCTGGCGGGTGGTCTGGGTTGCCCTTGATCGCGGGCAAGCCTCGCTCCTACAGGTTCGCGTCGTCTGTAGGCGCGAGGCTTGCCCGCGATAGGGCTCGGGTCAGACGCGGAACGCCTGCACCGCCGTGTGCAACTGGCCGCCCAGGGCCAGCAGGTTCTCGCCTTGTTCGCGGCCTTCGCCGATGCGTTGCAGGTTATCCCCACCCAATTGATGGATGCGCTCGCTGTGGTCGCGGATTTCGCTGACGGCGCCGCTTTGCTGGGCCGTGACATCGGCGATGCGGATGGCGGTGTCGGAGATGGTCTGGATCGCCCCGACGATTTCATCCAGCGCACCGTCGGCGGCCTGGGCCTGGCTGGCGGTGGCTTCGGCATGTTCGACCTGGGCGCGCATGCCCTCCACCGATTGCCGGGCAGCGGCCTGCAGGCCGGCGATCAGGGTCTGGATCTCGGCGGTGGCGCCAGCGGTGCGTTGCGCCAGGGAGCGCACTTCTTCGGCGACCACGGCAAAGCCGCGACCCATTTCCCCGGCCCGCGCGGCTTCGATGGCGGCGTTCAGGGCCAGCAGGTTGGTCTGGTCGGCAATGGAGCGGATCACTGTGAGCACGCCGCCGATGGTCGCCGATTCCTCGGCCAGCTGTTCGATCATCTGCGCGTTGCCCTGCACTTCGCCGACCAGGGCATGCAGCCCGGTCAGGCTCAGGCCGATCACTTTCTGCCCCTGTTCCACCGCCAGCCCGGCGCTGCGGCTGGCATCGGCGGCCTGGCTGGCATCGCCGGCGACTTGCTGGATGGTCGCTTCCAGCTCGCCCAGGGCGTCACGGATCTGCGCGGTATCCCCGGCCTGGCGCTCGGCGCCGCCGTGCAGGCCGCTGCTCAGGTCCGCCAGGGCGCGGCTGCTGCCGGCGACCTGTTCGGCGTTCTGCCGGATGGTGCCCACCAGGTCCACCAGGTAGGCACGCAGACGGTTCAGGGACTCTTCGATATCGTGCAGTTCGCGGTTGGTCCGGCCCAGCTGGATGTCGCGGCTGAAGTCGCCTTCGGCCCAGGTCGACAGGGCCGGCGCCAGGTTGGTCAGGACCCGCGCCAGCCGGCGCTGCAAGGTATCGATAAGCAGGGCGATCAGCAGGATCAGGCCGATCATCAGGCCCTGCATCAGCCGTACTTCGCCCTGGATCTGCCCATGTTGGGCGCGCACCACCGGCTCAAGCTCGGCGATGGCCTGCTGCACGGCGGTGATTTTCAGGTGGGTGGCGGCGCTGAGGTCAGCGCGTTTCTGGATCTGCTCGCGGGTGCGGTTCAGCTCGGCGGGGTAACGACCGAGCAGGCTGTTGAGTTCGCGCTTGAGGCCGATGCCGGCGTCTTCGGCGGCGGCTTTCTCGGTGTTCTCAAGGCCCATCATGGCGGCGAAGTCATCGGTATTCGACTCGTTGCTCGCCGCGACACCCAGCAAGGGCAGGGCGTCCAGCTGCTCGGCCTGGGTACGCATGTTGCTCACTTCGCGCTCGACGTCGGCGGCCAGCTCGCTGCGGCCGCTGCTCACCAGTTTTTCCCGGGCCAGGGACAGCTTGCCCAGGTGCTGGGAGGCGCTCAGCAGCAGCGGCAGGTAGGTCGCGGCGCTCGGGTTGCTGGCGGCTCCGGTGGCGTATTGGCTCAATTGTTCGAGGCTGGCCCCCAGCTCGCGCTCGGCCTGTAGCAGCAGCGCCTGTGGATCGCCGGCCAGTTTGCCGGCGGCCAGCAGGTCGGTCTTGCTGAATTCGGCCAGGCCCGAAAGGCTCGGGCGCAGGCTTTGCGCCAGTTCCGCGGGCAGTTCGCCGAGCTGGGCCTGCAGGGTTTCGATGGCCTGGCTGGCGCTGCTCAGGCGCAGGGCGTCGCCGCTGGCCAGGTAGTCCTCGATGTTGCGCGCCGCCTGGTTCTGGAACTGCTGGGACAAGCCCAGGTAGCGTTCCATCAATAGATAGGGGCGTTCGAGGGCGCGTTGCGACCACCAGAGCGTGGCGCCCAGGGCCAGGCAAACGGCAACTAATAGCAGGGTATTGAGATTGGTCAGCAGCTTCAGGCGCATCGCGTTCTACCAACGACTTGAATGGTAAGCGACTGAATTTATTGCGTTTGTATTACAGGGTTATGACCGAATCGGTGGATTCCGGTGAAAAAGTGGCGCTTTGATGGCGCGCCGCCTGGACGCGGTTTCGTCCGCTGTCCTTGGCGCGATAGAGCGCTTCGTCGGCCTGGCTGGCCATCATCAGGCTGTCGGAATCTTCCCGCAGTTCGACCACCCCGGCGCTGAAGGTGCACCACAGGTCCTGCGGCTGGGCCGGGTAGTGGATCTCGGCAAAGCGCTGGCGGATTTCATCCAGCACCTTGCAGGCGGCTTCCAGGTCGGTGTCGGGCATGACGATGGCGAACTCTTCGCCGCCGTAGCGGCCGATGAAGTCGGTCTTGCGCAGGCGCTGCTTGAGAAACAGCGCCAGGCTCTTGATCACCCGGTCGCCCATGGGGTGGCCGTGGCTGTCGTTGACCCGCTTGAAGTGGTCGATGTCGAGCATGGCGAAGCTCAGCGGCTTGTTCTCGCGGCGCGCGCGGAAGCTGCAATCTTCCAGCAGTTGCAGGATATGGGTGTGGTTGTACAGCCCGGTGAGGCTGTCGCGCACCATGCGCGCCTTGAGGTTGCGCGCGCGGGCGGCGCGGTTGCGCACGGTGGTGATCAGGTGGCGCGGCTTGATCGGCTTGGTCAGGAAGTCGTCGCCGCCCTCGCTCATGGCGTCCAGCTGCTTGTCCAGGTCGTCTTCGGCCGACAGGTAGATGATCGGCACGCTGACATAACGGTCGTTATGGCGGATTACCTTGGCCAGTTCGGTGCCGGTACAGGCTGGCATGTACATGTCGAGAATGATCAGGTCCGGCTGGAAGTCGGCCAGTTCGGCCATCGCCTGGATCGGCTCGATCAGGGTCCGGGTGATGATCCCGGCGCTGTTGAGCAGGCGTTCGGTGTGCAGGGCCTGGGCGCGGGAGTCGTCGATGATCAGCACTTTATAGGGTTCATACTGGGCGACGCAGGTGAGGATTTCGATCTTCTCCAGCAGGCTCGAAGCCTCCAGGGTACCGGTGAGGAACTCCTGGCCGCCGGCGCGCACGGCGGCCAGGCGGGTCGGGGTGTCGGTTTCGTGGAGGCTGAAGAACAGCAGGGGCAGCTTCTGCTCCAGGCCTTCCTGGGCTTCGGCGGCCAGTTGCAGGCCCATGCCGTTGCCGCAGAAATCGACGTCGATGACGATCGCCGCGGGCAGACGCTCGACCATCGAGGCGCGAAACGCGGCGATGCTGTCCAGGGACTGGGCGCTAAGGCCGAAGAATTCCAGCTGCTTGGCCAGGCGCTCGCCGCGATCGTGATCTTGCAGCATCACGTAGATCGGCTTGCGCAGGGGCGGCAGGAAGGTCTGTTCCAACTGGTCGCCATGGCGCAGGCCGGTGCGCGACAGGCGTTGCATCAGGCGGTTGAGGTCGGTGATCAGGCCGCTGCTCAGGCGCCCGCGGTTGGCGTCCACCGCTTCCAGCGAATCGCTGATGCTGCGCGCCAGTTGGGTATGTTCGGGTTGCTCGAAGCGTTCGGCGAAACGCAGCAGGCGCAGGTTGGCCTCGCTGAGTTCGGACATGTCGGCGGTCGACCATTCGCTGCGCTGCAGGCGCTGCCATATCTCGAGGATCTGACGAGCCTGGTGAATTACCCGCTGGGCAAAGTGGTGCTTGAGGCGCTCACGGCTGGGGTCTTCTGGCTCGGTCATATCCTGACTACTAGTTAGGGTGCATGCTGAGATCGACTGGTGGCTCTATGCTAGCACCTCTTATGGATTGTACGAGTGTCGTACGTCAACAATCTGCAAAGCGACCTTATTCAGTTCCCGACCGACTGGTCGCATAGGTTCTGAACTGTGCTTCATTTATAGTGGCCGCTCGATATGCACCCGGCATGTGGCGTCTTGCGCGGTGGATGATTTTTAATCCGCTCGGTTCGAGGCACGATGGAGCAGGGTTGTGGTCGAACCGATGAACCCAAGTGATTGAAAGGATATAGCCATGCTGGACTGGAAGAACCGCGCGGGCAGCGCGCCGGATCGTGCTGCCGAACCCAAGTCGGCGACACGCAGCTACTTTGGTGGCCTGCTGTTCAGCCGCGCCCTGGGCACCCTGCTGGCCCTGTACCTGCTGGTGGCCGGTGCCCTGGGCTGGTACTGGAGCCAGGAACCGTCGCTGTTCCCGGTCCAGCAAGGCGCGCAGGTTGCCGCCGAGAAGGAAGGCAAGCAGATGGTCGTGGGCTACACCACGGTGGAAACCCTCAAGACCGTGGCCGGCACCCTGCTGAACAAGCCGGGTGGCTATATCTCCAACGACCGTTTCCCGCCGGGCCTGTGGATGGACAACATGCCGAGCTGGGAATACGGCGTGCTGGTGCAGGTCCGCGACCTGACCCGCGCCTTGCGCAAGGACTTCGCCCGCTCCCAGTCGCAGTCCGCCGAGGACGCCGACCTGGCCAAGGCCGAGCCACGCTTCAACTTCGACAACAAGAGCTGGGTGCTGCCGTCCAGCGAGTCCGAGTACCAGGAAGGCATCAACTCCCTGAGCCGCTACCAGGCACGCCTGTCCGACCCGGAGCAGAAGAGCGCGCTGTTCTATGCCCGTGCCGACAACCTGAACAACTGGCTGGGTGACGTCGGGACCCGCCTGGGTTCGCTGTCCCAGCGCCTGTCGGCCAGCGTCGGCCGGGTCAAGCTCAACACCGCGCTGAAAACCGAAGTCCCGGCGCCGGGCCAGTCGCCGCAGGTCGACGAAGAGGTGGTGGAAACCCCTTGGATGCAGATCGACAACGTGTTCTACGAGGCTCGCGGCCAGGCCTGGGCCCTGTCGCACCTGCTGCGCGCCATCGAGGTCGACTTCGCCGACGTACTGGCCAAGAAGAACGCCACCGTCAGCGTGCGTCAGATCATCCGTGAACTGGAGGCGTCCCAGGAAACGCTGTGGAGCCCGATGATTCTCAACGGCAGCGGCTTTGGCGTGCTGGCTAACCACTCGCTGGTCATGGCCAACTATATTTCCCGGGCCAACGCGGCGGTCATCGACTTGCGTCAATTGCTCAACCAGGGTTGATTCATGGTGGTTACCTCCAATGAGGCCGCGCATCGCGCGGCCTCCGATGCCGAACAAGTCGCCTGGGTCGATGGCGAAGACCAGTTGCTGGGCGCGCTGGCCCGCTCGGAGTTGCGCGAGCGTGGCCTGATCGGGCGCGGCACCTATATCCTGCTGTTCAATTCCGCCGGTGAGCTGTGCGTGCATCGGCGCACCCTGAGCAAGGCCCTCTACCCCGGTTACTGGGACGTGGCCGCGGGCGGCATGGTGCTGGCCGTCGAAAGCTACGCCGAATCGGCGGCCCGTGAGCTGGAGGAAGAACTGGGGGTGAGCGGGGTGGAGTTGACCGCCCACGACCACTTCTTTTTCGAAGACACCGGCAATCGCCTCTGGTGTTCGGCCTTTTCGGCGGTCTGGGACGGGCCTTTGCGCCTGCAGCCGGAAGAGGTGCTGGAAGCGCGCTTCATTTCGATCGACGAAGTGATGCGGGAAATCGCCGAAAAGCCCTATTGCCCGGACTCCCTGGCGGCCTTGCAGCGCTATCTGGCGCGGCGTCGTTAAAGTTGTATAAATTGGCGCGCTTAGGCTCTTAGCAAGTCGGCTTTTTGCCGTTACACTGCGCGACCTTTTTCAAGCTGAGCCGGCGCTGCCTTTATAAGCACAGTCGGTCCAGTAGCGCTGCCCCTGCCTGAGTGGGGCTTCGCGGTCGATGGCACAGGCCATGTGCTTCGACCAGTCTTTGTCCTCCCAAGAGGATTGCCGGTGGCCAAAAAAGCCGCATCCTTCGCCGCCCTTGGTGGCCTGGTATTTTCCACCGACGCAGGTCGACATTGCCCGGACTGTAGCCAGCCGGTGGCAGCCTGCATCTGCAAACAAACCGTTATCCCTGCCGGCGACGGCATTGCTCGCGTGCGCCGCGAAAGCAAGGGCCGCGGCGGCAAGACGGTGACCACCATCACCGGCGTGCCGTTGGCCGAAGACGCGCTCAAGGAGCTGGCGACCACGTTGAAGAAACGTTGTGGCACAGGTGGCGCGTTGAAAGACGGCGTCATCGAGATCCAGGGCGATCATGTCGAGCTACTCTTGGCAGAGCTGATCAAGCACGGTTTCAAGGCGAAGAAGTCCGGCGGCTAGCAGCCTCTGTGAAAACCACCCCCGACTTGATGCAGCCCTGATCCGATTCAGGTTGCCGTCGTCTTCATGGTTTTCACAGAGCCTGTTCATGACCGGTTTCTAAACTCAGCGCTGTAACCGAGGTCTACGTCCTCGTTGCAGGCTAATCGTCATTTTCATTCTTTAGACTGCGCCAGCCCCGGACCGGGGTGGCGCTCTATGACTTCTTTATAGGGGACTTCGATGTCCGTACGACGCACACGCAAAGACGATGGCAGCCAATGGACAGTTGCGGACAGCCGCAGTGTTTATGGGATTCGCCATTGGGGGGCCGGGTATTTCGCGATCAATGACGCCGGTCGCGTCGAAGTTCGTCCGAACGGCCCGAACAGTTCGCCTATCGACCTGTTCGAACAAGTCGAGGAGCTGCGCAAGAGCGGCTTGTCCCTGCCGCTGCTGGTGCGCTTCCCGGATATCCTGCAGGACCGCGTGCGCCAGCTGACCGGTGCCTTCGACGCCAACATCGAGCGCCTGGAATACCAGAGCAAGTACACCGCGCTGTACCCGATCAAGGTCAACCAGCAGGAAGCGGTGATCGAGAACATCATCGCCACCCAGAACGTCTCCATCGGCCTGGAAGCCGGCTCCAAGCCCGAGTTGCTGGCGGTGCTGGCGCTGGCGCCGAAAGGCGGGACCATCGTCTGCAACGGCTACAAGGACCGTGAGTTCATCCGCCTGGCGCTGATGGGCCAGAAGCTGGGTCACAACGTGTTCATCGTGATCGAGAAGGAATCCGAAGTCGCCCTGGTGATCGAAGAGGCCGCCACGCTCAAGGTCAAGCCGCAGGTCGGCCTGCGTGTGCGCCTGTCGTCCCTGGCATCGAGCAAGTGGGCCGACACCGGCGGCGAGAAATCCAAGTTCGGCCTGTCGGCGGCGCAGCTGCTGTCGGTGGTCGAGCGTTTCCGCAGCGCCGGCCTGGACCAGGGCATCCGCCTGCTGCACTTCCACATGGGTTCGCAGATCGCCAACCTGGCGGACTACCAGCACGGCTTCAAGGAAGCCATCCGTTACTACGGCGAGCTGCGCAACCTCGGCCTGCCGGTGGATCACATCGACGTCGGCGGCGGCCTGGGCGTGGACTACGACGGTACCCACTCGCGCAACGCCAGTTCGATCAACTACGACATGGACGACTACGCCGGTGTCGTGGTCGGCATGCTCAAGGAATTCTGCGACGCGCAGAGCCTGCCGCATCCGCACATCTTCTCCGAGAGCGGTCGTTCGCTGACCGCGCACCACGCCATGCTGGTGGTGCAGGTGACCGACGTCGAGAAACACAACGACGACGTGCCGCTGATCGAGAACAAGGAAAGCCTGCCGGAAACCGTGCAATGGCTGGTGGACCTGCTGGGCCCGACCGACATCGAGATGGTCACCGAAACCTACTGGCGCGCCACCCACTACATGAGCGACGTGGCCGCCCAGTACGCCGACGGCAAGCTGACCCTGGCCGAAAAAGCCCTGGCCGAGCAGTGCTACTTCGCCGTGTGCCGACGCCTGCACAACTCGCTGAAGGCGCGCCAGCGCTCGCACCGCCAGGTGCTGGACGAACTCAACGACAAGCTGGCCGACAAGTACATCTGCAACTTCTCGGTGTTCCAGAGCCTGCCGGACACCTGGGCCATCGACCAGGTCCTGCCGATCATCCCGCTGCATCGCCTGGACGAAGAGCCGCTGCGCCGCGCCGTGCTGCAGGACCTGACCTGCGACTCCGACGGCAAGATCAACCAGTACGTCGACGAGCAGAGCATCGAGACCAGCCTGCCGGTGCATGGCCTGAAAGAGGGTGAGGACTATCTGCTGGGCGTGTTCCTGGTCGGTGCCTACCAGGAGATCCTCGGCGACATGCACAACCTGTTCGGCGATACCGACTCGGTGAACATCTACCAGAACCCGAACGGCACCGTGTACCACGCCGGCATCGAGACCCACGACACCATCGAAGACATGCTGCGCTACGTGCACTTGTCGCCGGAAGAGCTGATGACGCACTACCGCGACAAGGTGGCCAGCGCGAAGATCAGCGCCAGCGAGCGTACCCAGTTCCTCGACGCCCTGCGTCTGGGCCTGACCCGCTCGTCGTACCTGTCTTCCTGATAGGTCGACCGTTCGAAAAAAAACCACCGCTTGCGGTGGTTTTTTTATGCTCGCCGGAAGGCTCAGCGGGCCGGAGCGAACCAGCCGTCGTGCCGGCGCAGCCCCAGGGCGAAGGCCAGCAGGGTCAGGCTGCGCACCAGCATGAACAGCAGGAAGGTCAGCCACAGGCCGTGGTTGCCCAGGCCTTGCAAGGCCCAGGCGCAGGGCAGGGTGATGAGCACGCTGAGCAGCATGCCGTTGCGCATTTCCCGGGCGCGGGTGGCGCCGATGAACAGGCCGTCCAGCAGGTAGCTCCAGACCGCGATCAGCGGCAGGGCGGCGAGGTAAGGCAGGTAGATGAAGGCGGTCTGGCGCACTTCGGCGATATCGGTCTGCATCTCGATGAACAGGTGCCCGGCGCACAGGAACAGCACGGCAAAGCCGAGGCTGGCCAGCAGCGACCAGCCGCCGGCCACCACCAGCGAGCGGCGCAGGGCCAGGCGATCGCGGGCGCCGATGGCGTGGCCGCACAGGGCCTCCACCGCATGGGCCAGGCCGTCCAGAGCGTGGGCGGTCAGCAGCAGGCCGTTGAGCAACAGGGCGTTGGCGGCCACGGTGGCGTCCCCCAGGCGCGCGCCTTGCACGGTAATCAGGAAGAACACCGATTGCAGGGCCAGGCTGCGAATGAAGATGTCACGGTTGACCGCCAGCAGCGGTCGCCAGCTGGCCCAGCGCTGCAGCGCCGCCCAGGCAATCCGCCCCGGATAGGCGCGCAGGGCCGGGCGGGTCATGGCCAGGCCGATCAGCGCGCCGGTCCACTCGGCGATCACCGAGGCCCTGGCCGAGCCGGCCACGCCCCAGTCCAGGCCCAGCACGAACCACAGGTTGAGGGCGATGTTGATCAGGTTGGTGCTCAACAGGATCGCCAGCGGCGCGCGGGCGTTCTGCGTGCCGAGGAACCAGCCGACCAGGGCCATGCTGGCCAGCGCCGCCGGCAGCCCGAGCAGGCGGGTATGGAAGAAGGTCCGGGTCATTTCGTCCAGCTCGGCCGAAGGCTGCATCAACTGCAAGGCCGCGCCGCTCAGCGGCACGCCTATGGCGCCCAGCAGCAAGGCCAGCCCCATGGCCAGCAGCAGGCCTTGCACCAGGATCTGCCGCAGCGCCGCACCGTCGGCGCGCCCGGCGGCCTGGGCGGCAAAACCGGTGGCGCCCATGCGCAGAAAACCCATGGCCCAGGCCAGGAAGGTATAGAGGCTGGCGCCGACCGCCACCGCGCCGAGCTGGTGGGCGTGGGGCAGATGGCCGATGACGGTGCTGTCGACCAGCGCCACCAGCGGCACGGAAATATTGGAAAGAATCATCGGCGCGGCCAGCGCCCACACCCGACCATGGGTCGGACGGTGGCGCCAGGCAGAAATCAGGCTGGACATGCAGGCTCCTTGCGAGAGCCGGCATTGTAGCTGCTTGCCCGGCCGGCCATGCCACCCCAATCACGCCGCAAATCCTGTAGGAGCGAAGCTTGCTCGCGATTGGCGTCGGCATGTTCACTCATGTTCTTCCGGGTCTGCTCAGGCAGCGCAAGCGCCGCTTCGCGGCTGATCGCGAGCAAGCTTCGCTCCTACAAAGAAGCTGCGGGTGATGGGCCCTCTATCGATCAATGTGCGCTGCGCCACAGCCAGCCGGACGGCGGTGAGATATAGTTCAACCCTTCGATACTCCTGCCAATGAGTGCCCCATGCTTAACAAAGGATTGTTCCTGGCCTGTGCGCTGGCCTTGCTGAGCGCTTGCGATTCCTCGACCACCGACAAGGCGGCGACCACTTCGGCTCCGACAGCGGCGGTGCCCGCGGCCAAGGCCCGGCCCGTGCAGGATGTCGCTGTCCTCAAGCAGCGCTACGCCGGTCGCGAGTTGAGCGTGGTGGACGTGTCCGAGGTGCAGCTCGACGGGGCCAGCACCCTGTCGGTGAGTTTCTCGGTGCCCCTGGACCCGCAGCAGAAGTTCGCCGACAGGCTGCATCTGGTGGACAGCAAGAGCGGCAAGGTCGACGGCGCCTGGGAGCTGTCGGACAACTTCATGGAACTGCGCCTGCGCCACCTGGAGCCGCAGCGCAAACTGGTGCTGACCGTCGACGCCGGGCTGCGCGGAGTGAACGACGCGACCCTGGCCGCCGAATACGTCAGCCGCCTGGAAACCCGCGACCTGCAAGCCACGGTCGGTTTCGCCAGCCGCGGCACCCTGTTGCCGACCCGTCTCGCCGAGGGCCTGCCGGTGATCGCGCTGAACGTCGACAAGGTCGATGTCGAATTCTTCCGCATCAAGCCTGAGTCGCTGCCGGTGTTCCTCGCCCAGTGGGGGCGCAATAACAGCCTGCACAGTTACGAGTCCCGCGAACTGCTGCCGATGGCCGACCTGGTGTATGGCGGCCGCTTCGACCTCAACCCGGCGCGCAATACCCGGGAAACCCTGCTGCTGCCGATCGCCGGGCTCAAGCCGCTGCAACAGCCGGGCGTGTACCTGGCGGTGATGCGCGCCTCGGGCACCTACAACTATTCGCAACCGGCGACCCTGTTCACCCTCAGCGACATCGGCTTGTCGGTGCACCGTTACCAGAACCGCCTGGATGTCTTTACCCAGGCCCTGGAAGGCGGTAAGGCGCTGGACGGCGTCAGCCTGGAACTGCTGGACGGCGAAGGCCGCGTGCTCGGCCAAGGCAAGACCGAGAAGGGTGGCCATGCCGAGCTGCCGCTGCCGAAGAAAGCCGAAGTGCTGCTGGCCCACCAGGGCGAGCAGACCAGCCTGCTGCGCTTGAACGGCGCCGCCCTGGACCTGGCCGAATTCAATATCGGCGGCCCACAGCCCCATCCGTTGCAGTTCTTCGTGTTCGGCCCCCGCGACCTGTATCGCCCGGGCGAAACCGTGCTGCTCAACGCGCTGCTGCGGGACAAGGATGGCAATGCGGTCAAGCCGCAGCCGGTAAGCGTCGAAGTACGCCGGCCGGATGAGCAGGTCAGCCGCAAGTTCGTTTGGGACGCCGATGCCTCGGGGCTGTATCAGTACCAGCTGCAACTGGCCGGCGAAGCGCCGACCGGGCGCTGGCAGCTGGTGTTCGACCTCGGCGACGGCAAGCCGCAGCTCTACGAATTTCTCGTGGAAGATTTCCTGCCCGAGCGCCTGGCGCTGGAACTCAAGGGCAGCGACACACCGCTCAAGCCGGACGAGACCGTCGAGATCAGCGTCAACGGTCGTTACCTGTATGGCGCCCCGGCCGCCGGCAATCGCCTGAGCGGCCAGCTTTACGTGCGGCCGCTGCGCGAGGCGGTCAAGGCCTTGCCGGGCTACCAGTTCGGCTCGATCACCGAAGAAGAGCTGAGCCAGGACCTGGAGATCGAGGAGTCGACGCTGGATGAAAACGGCGAAGAAGTGATCGCCCTGGAAAGCAAATGGGCCGGGGCCCGTTCGCCGCTGCAACTGATCGTCCAGGGCAGCCTGCAGGAATCGGGCGGTCGCCCGATCACCCGGCGGGTGGTGCTGCCGGTGTGGCCGGCGGACCGGTTGCCGGGGCTGCGCGCGCTGTTCGACGGCACGGAAACCGACGGCGATGGCCCGGTCGAATTCGAACTGCTGGTGGCCAACAATGAAGGCCAGAAGCTGGCCGCGGACAACCTCAAGGTGCGCCTGGTGCGCGAGCGCCGCGACTACTACTGGAACTACTCGGAAAGCGACGGCTGGAGTTATCACTTCAACGAGAAATTCCTCACCCAGGACGAACAGACCCTGAGCATCAAGGCTGGCGATACCGCGAAGGTCAGCTTCCCGGTGGAGTGGGGCCCTTATCGCGTCGAGGTCGAGGATCCGCAGACCGGGCTGGTCAGCAGCCTGCGTTTCTGGGCCGGCTACCGTTCCCAGGACAACGCCGAAGGCGGCGCGGTGCGCCCCGACCAGGTCAAGCTGGCGCTGGACAAACCGCTGTATGGCGACGGCGACACCGCCAACGTCACGGTGACCCCGCCGGCCGCCGGCAAGGGTTACCTGCTGGTGGAGTCCAGTGACGGCCCGTTGTGGTGGCAGGAAATCGACGTGCCGGCCGAGGGCAAGAGCTTCGCGGTCAAGCTCGATCCGAAGTGGGCGCGCCACGACCTGTACGTCAGCGCGCTGGTCATCCGCCCCGGCGAGCGCAAGGCCAACATCACCCCGAAACGCGCGGTAGGTGTATTGCACCTGCCGCTGGATCGCACCCAGCGCAAGCTCGGCCTGACCCTGACGGCACCGGAAAAAATGCGCCCCAAGCAGCCGCTCAAGGTGAAGATCCAGGCGAAGAACGCCGATGGCAGCGTGCCGAAAGAGGCTCATGTGCTGCTGGCGGCGGTGGACGTGGGCATCCTCAACATCACCGAATACCCGACCCCGGACCCGTACTCCAGCCTGTTCGGGCGCAAGGCCTATGGCGCCGACCAGTTGGATATCTACGGGCAGTTGATCGAAGCCGGCCAGGGCCGCCTGGCCAGCCTGGCCTTCGGTGGTGACGCGGCATTGGCCAAGGGCGGCAAGCGTCCGGACACCAGCGTCACCATCGTCGCCCTGCAAAGCGCGCCGGTGACCCTCAACGAGCAGGGTGAAGGCGAAGTCAGCGTCGATATCCCCGACTTCAACGGCGAGCTGCGCCTGATGGCCCAGGCCTGGACCGACGAGCGCTACGGCATGGCCGAAGGCAAGACGGTGGTTGCCGCGCCGCTGATCGCCGAACTGTCGGCGCCGCGTTTCCTCGCCGGCGGCGACCAGACTACCCTGGCGCTGGACCTGTCCAACCTGTCGGGCAAGGCGCAGAAACTCGATGTGCAACTGAGCGCCGAAGGTCAGCTGGCGCTGGTCAACGAAACCCATCAGAGCGTGCAACTGACCCAGGGCCAGCGCACCACGCTGCGTATCCCGGTGCGGGCGCTGGGCGGCTTCGGCCAGGGCAAGGTCAAGGTGCTGGTCAATGGCCTGGATCTTCCCGGCGAGAGCCTGCCGCCGTTCAGCCGCGAATGGACCCTGGGGGTGCGACCGGCCTATCCGGCGTTGCTCAGGCATTACCGCGCGGTGCTCAAGGATCAGCCGTGGAGCCTGCCGGAAGGCGAGCTGGCGGCGTTCGAACCGGCCGGGCGCGAAGCGCTGCTGAGCCTGTCGAGCCGGCCGCCGCTGAACCTCGGCGAGCAGATCCGCGCACTCAAGGCCTACCCCTACGGTTGCCTGGAGCAGACCACCAGCGGCCTGTACCCGGCGCTGTACGCCGATGCCGTCAGCCTGAAACGCCTGGGCCTGGAAGGCGAGCCGGATGCCGAGCGCAAGCGCAAGATCGAGCTGGGCATCGAACGCCTGCTGGGCATGCAGCGCTACAACGGCAGCTTCGGCCTGTGGGGCGCGGACGGCGAAGAGGAATACTGGCTGACCGCCTACGTCACCGACTTCCTGCTGCGGGCCCGCGACCAGGGCTTCGCGGTGCCGGCCGAGGCGCTGAAGAAGGCCAACGAACGCCTGCTGCGTTACCTGCAGGAGCGCAACCTGATCGAGGTCAACTACAGCGAAAACGCCGAGCACACGCGCTTTGCCGTGCAGGCCTACGCCGGGCTGGTATTGGCGCGCAGTCAACAGGCGCCGCTGGGCGCGCTGCGCAGCCTGTTCGAACGGCGCACCGATGCGCGCTCCGGCCTGCCGCTGGTGCAACTGGCCATCGCCCTGCAGAAAATGGGCGACCAGCCACGGGCCGAGCAGGCCTTGACCGCCGGCCTTGCGGCCTCGCGTAACAGCAAGGATTGGCTGGCCGACTATGGCAGCCCGCTACGGGATCAGGCGCTGATCCTGGCGCTGCTGGAAGAGAACGACCTGGCCAAGGGCAAGCGCGAGGAGCGGCTGTTCGAGCTGTCCGACCAACTGGCGGCCAGCCCGTACCTGTCGACCCAGGAGCGCAACTCGCTGTTCCTCGCCGGTCGTGGCCTGCTGGGCAAGCCGGAAGCCAACTGGACCGCGCAACTGAGCAGCGGCGCCGAAAGCCGCGAGCTGAACAACAGCCAGCCGGGCCTGAAACTGCAAGGCGCATTGCTCGCGTCGCCGTTGTCGGTGCGTAATCAGGGCAGCGAGCCGGTGTACCAGCAACTGACCATTTCCGGTTATCCACAGCATGCGCCGCTGGCCGGTGGCGAGAACCTGAGCATTCGTCGCGAATACCTGGGAATGAACGGCCAGCCGCTGGACCTGCGGGCCCTGGGCAGCGGCGACCTGGTGCTGGTGCACTTGGCGGTCAGCGCCAAGCAGCGGGTGCCGGATGCGCTGGTAGTGGACCTGCTGCCGGCCGGCCTGGAGCTGGAAAACCAGAACCTGGCGCAGAGCGCCGCCAGCCTGGAAAACGCCAGCAGCCAGGTCAAGGAATGGCGTGAGTCGATGCAGAACGCCAGCCTCAAGCACCAGGAGTTCCGCGATGACCGCTACGTGGCGGCGCTGAACCTGGACGGCTACGACAGCGTCACGCACCTGCTGTACCTGGCACGGGCGGTCACGCCCGGCACCTACCGTGTGCCGCCGCCGCAAGTGGAGTCGATGTACCGGCCGAACTGGCAGGCCGTGGGTGAAACCCTGCCGGAGATGGTGATCAAGGGGCGTTGAGAAGGGGATTGCGGCAAGCTCGCCCCGCCAGGCGCGAGCTTGCCGGCGATCAACTGTCGGGCGGTCAGTGCACTACCCAGCTCAGCAGCCACAGCCCCAGCAGCAGCCAGATGATGCCCATGACGATCGAGGCGCGCATGAAGGCGCGGACCGCCGAGTACAGCAGCATCAGCCCGACGATCAGGGTGATGATGCTGATGATCGAAGTGTCCATGCCCAGCGCCCGCGACAGGCCGTCGATAAAGTTGCCGCCGGCGTTGGTCAGGGCGTTGAACAGACCGCTGAGGCCATCGACGATAAACCGTATGACCGAGCCCAGCGCCTGGCCGAGCCATTCAAAAAAGCTTTCTACCTGCATGCGTGCATCCTGATGAAAAAGTTGGCGTGCTTGCCAGACCCGAGCCTTTGGCCATCAATCGCGCTGGCGAGTTCCGTTCAAGCATAGAGGTTCGCGGGTTTGATTTTTCGATTAGTTGTATCGCGCCTGCGCAGTTTCGGGGGGCGAATATTCGGCCAGGCCCGGTCGCCCGGCTTGCCATCGGCGCAACCGGGCGGCCGCCGTGGCTGGCGAGTCCTGCGGATGGTGCTGGGCGGCCTGTTGCTGCTGTGGGCCGCGCTCTGGCTGGCCGATCGCATCTGGCCGCTGCCGCTGCCCAAGGATGACCTGGCGCGGGTGGTGCTGGCCGAGGATGGCACGCCGCTATGGCGCTTTGCCGATGCCAATGGCGTCTGGCGTTATCCGGTGCGCACCGACGAAGTCTCGCCCTATTACCTGGACGCGCTGCTGACCTATGAAGACCGCTGGTTCTACAGCCATCCCGGGGTCAACCCGATGGCGCTGGTGCGCGCTGCCTGGCAGAACCTCACGGGCGGGCGGGTGTTGTCCGGCGGCAGCACCCTGTCGATGCAGGTGGCGCGCTTGCTCGACCCGCATTCGCGAACCTGGCACGGCAAGCTGCGCCAGCTGTGGCGCACCGCGCAGCTGGAATGGCACCTGAGCAAGCAGCAGATCCTCACGCTCTACCTCAACCGCGCGCCGTTCGGCGGCACCTTGCAAGGGGTGGCCGCGGCCAGTTGGGCTTACCTGGGCAAGTCGCCGCAACACCTGACCCACGCCGAAGCCGCGCTGCTGGCGGTGCTGCCCCAGGCGCCGAGCCGGCTGCGCCCGGACCGGCATGCCGCGCGGGCACAGGCGGCCCGGGACAAGGTGCTGCAGCGCCTGGCGCAGTTCCAGGTCTGGCCGCAGTCGGCGGTGGACGAAGCGTTGCAGGAACCCCTGTTGCTGGCGCCGCGCCTGGAGCCGAGCCTGGCGCCCTTGCTGGCGCGGCGGCTGAACCGTCCGGACAGCCCGCCACTGATCCGCACCACCCTGGACGCCAACCTGCAACGCCGCCTGGAAGACCTGCTATTGGGCTGGCGCGCGCGCCTGCCGGAACACACCTCGGCGGCGATCCTGGTGGTCGAGGCGCAGAGCATGGCCGTGCGCGCCTACCTGGGTTCGGTGGATATCAACGATGCGCGGCGCTTCGGCCATGTGGACATGATCAGCGCCATGCGCTCGCCGGGTTCGACCCTCAAGCCCTTCCTCTATGGCATGGCGCTGGATGCCGGGTTGATCCATTCCGAATCGCTGCTGCAAGACGTGCCACGGCGTTATGGCGACTACCGGCCGGGCAATTTTTCCATGGGCTTCAGCGGCGCGGTGTCGGCCAGCTCCGCCCTGGCCACCTCGCTGAACCTGCCGGCGGTGCAACTGCTGGAGGCCTACGGACCGAAACGGTTTGCCGCCGAGATGCGCATCGGCGGCATGCCCCTGACCCTGCCGGCGCTGGCGGAACCGAACCTGGCGCTGATTCTCGGCGGCGCCGGCAGCCGCCTGGAGGACCTGGTCAGCGGCTACAGCGCCTTCGCCCGTGGCGGCAAGAGCGCCAGCCTCCGCCTGCAACCGGACGATGAGTTGCGCGAGCGGCCCTTGTTGTCCCCCGGTTCGGCGTGGATCGTGCGGCGCATTCTCAGCGGCCAGGCGCGCCCGGACCGCGACCCGCGGGCCGAACTGGTGCAGCGCCCGGTGCTGGCCTGGAAGACCGGCACCAGTTATGGCTTTCGCGACGCCTGGGCGATCGGCGTCGGGCCGCGCTACCTGATCGGCATCTGGATCGGCCGCCCGGACGGCACCCCGGTGCCGGGCCAGTTCGGCCTGGCCTCGGCGGCGCCCTTGATGCTGCAAGTGCACGATGTGCTGATCAACCGCGACAGCCAGCGCGGTATCGGCGCGCCGGTACAGCCGGTGCCGATGAATGTCGGTGTGGCGGCGATCTGTTGGCCGCTGGGCCAGCCCATGAGCCGCAGCGATCCGAACTGCCGCCGCCAGCGTTTCGCCTGGACCCTGGACGGCACCACACCGCCGACCTTGCAGGCGGCGGATCAACCCTTGGGGGTCGGCCTGCTGGAAAAAGTCTGGGTCAATGCCAAGGGCCTGCGGGTCGACGCCAAGTGCCCGGGGGCGCAGGCGCGGGATATCGCGCTGTGGCCGGCGCCGCTGGAGCCCTGGCTGCCGCGCATCGAACGGCGTGAAGCGCGCCTGCCGGCCAACGACCCGGATTGCCCGGGGCCAGCCCTGGCGGCAGCGGCGCCTTTGTCCATCGTCGGCGTGCGCGAGGGCGATCGGTTGCGTCGCCCGGCGGCCAGCCAGGAACTGCTGCGGCTCAAGCTGTCGGCCCTGGGCGGCAGCGGCCGGCGCTGGTGGTTCGTCAACGGCGAGCCGCTGGGCGAGAGTGCCAACCAGGACAGTATCAACGCCAGCTTCGAACGCTTGGGGCCTTATCAACTGAGCGTGCTGGACGAAGGCGGGCAGACGGCGCGGGTCGAGTTCAGCGTTATCGATTGAGAGGGGCGGTACGGGCCTTGCCTTCACTCGCCATCCCCCCGAAGCTATACGCCTTCAGGAGACCCCGATGAACCTAGACGAACTGACCCAACGCCTGCACGCCATTCGCGACCGCAATGACTGGCGGCAATTTCACAGCCCGAAGAACCTCGCCATGGCCGCCAGCGTGGAGATGGCCGAGCTGGTGGAAATCTTCCAGTGGCTGAGCGAAGACCAGTCGCGGCAACTGCCGGCCGACAAGCTGGCCCACGCCGGCCAGGAAGTCGGTGACATCGTGCTGTACCTGTTGCTGCTGTGCAGCGAGCTGGGCCTGGACCTGGAGCAGGTGGTGCGCAGCAAGCTGGCCGACAGCGAACGGCGGTTCAGCTGATGAGCGACCGTCATTTCGACCAGCTGGCGACCCGTTTCGCCCAAAAGATCTACGGCGGCGTCAAGGGCGCGATCCGCCTGGCGGTGCTCCAGGCGGACCTGGCCGAAGCCTTGCCGGACCGGCCGCTGCGGGTGCTGGATATCGGCGCCGGGCTGGGGCACATGTCGTTGTGGCTGGCCCAGCGTGGCCATCAGGTGACCCTGGCCGAGCCGGCCGAACCGATGCTCGAAGGCGCCCGCCAGCGCTTCGCCGAGGCCGGCCAGCAGGCGACCTTTATCCAGGCGCCCTGGCAGGACCTGCTGGGCCAGCTCACCGAACCCTACGACCTGGTGCTGTGCCATGCGGTGCTGGAATGGCTGGCCGAGCCCCACGCGATCCTGCCGGTGCTGCATCAACTGACCACTCAGGACGGCTGGCTGTCGCTGGCCTTCTACAACCGCGATGCGCTGATCTATCGCAACCTGCTCAAGGGCCACTTTCGCAAGATGCGCAAGAACGACATGGCCGGCGAGAAGCAGAGCCTGACCCCGCAACAGCCCCTCGATCCACGGGAGCTGGCGGCGCAACTCGACGGCTTGTGGCGGGTCGAAACCCAGAGCGGGGTACGGGTTTTCCACGACTACATGCCGGTGGAATTCCAGGCCCGCGCCGAGTTGCTGGATCTGTTGGAAATGGAATTGGCCTATCGTCGTCACCCAAGCTTTGCCGGGCTTGGGCGTTACCTGCACTGGATTTGCCGTCCGGTCTGAGCGGAGCCCGAAATGAAACGCCACGCTGGTTTGCTTGTGATGTCCCTGGGGCTGGCGGCCTGCCAGAGCCCCAATCCCTATGTCGCCAGTTCCAATCCGTTGCCGCCGGCGCCCCCGCAGGCGGCCGGCACCTTCGACCGCAGCGCCTATCCGGCGCCCCAGCGCGACTATGGCCGCTATCGCAGCTGGGCCTGGCGCGACGGGCGCCTGCCCAACGGCTCGGCCTGGGCCGATTCGGCGCAGGTCGCCGAGGCGGTCAGCAATGCCCTCGACCAGCGCGGCCTGCGCCCGCTGCACGACAACCGCCCGGCGGACCTGTGGGTCAGCGCCGACCTGCACCTGGAAAAGCGCCTGCGCCAGGTGCAGGACGACTACGGCTACGGTTACGGAGGTTATGGCTACAACCGCTACGGCCCCGGCTACGGCATGTACAACACAGTGCCGGTGGTGCGTACCTACGAGGTGGAAGTCGTGGTGGTGCGGGTCAACCTGTTCGACGGCGGCAGTGGCCAGCCGGTGTGGAGCGCCAGCGCGGAAACCTCGAGCCAGGGCAGCCTGAGCGAGCGCGCCGATGCGTTGCGCGAGGCTGTGGAAAAGGCCATGGCGGCGTATCCTCCTAGTTAGGCTCCGTACGAAGCTGCACGCTGGGCTGGGTTGAGAACAGGCTTGCTCTGACCTTCGCTCGCCGACTTTCGTACGGACCCTAGCGACATCCCTTCAGGTGCATTTGCTCTTCTGGAGACACATCATGTTCCGCCCTCTTGCTTCACTGGCCCTGGCCGCGCTGCTCAGCGCCTGCGCCGCCAACCAGGTCAACCATGACTTCGATGCCAGTCGCGACTTCGCTGCCTATCGCAGCTGGAGCTTCAAGGAACCCGCCCTGCAATACCGCCCCGACGATCCGCGGATCAAGAGCGACCTGACCGAACAGCGCATCCGCCAGGCGGTCAGCGACCAACTGGACCAGCGCGGCCTGCGCCCGGCCGCGGCGGGCAAAAAGGCTGATCTCAACGTCCAGACTTACCTGATCGTCGAGAACCGCCAGCAGCAGGTCACCACCAATTACGGCGGCGGCTGGGGTGGCCCGTGGAACGGCTACTGGGGCGCGCCGATGTACAACGAAACCCGCAACATCACCTACAAGGTCGCCACCATCCAGATCGACCTGCTCGATGGCAAGGACGGCAAGCTGGTGTGGCGCGGCAGCGACGAGCAGATACTCAGCAGCACGCCGAACCCCGCCGATCGCAGCACGGCGATCAGGGAGACCGTCGGCCGGATCCTGGCGAACTATCCGCCCAGGTAAGTTGCGGCATTCCTCCGCGGCCACTTCCCAAACACAGCGCTGGCAGGTCGCCAGCGTTGTGTTGCAGCCTTGACTACACTCCTTTCACCCAGCGGAGGTTGCGCCCGGCGGTGCGCCGGCAAAGGAGTGCTTCATGTTTCCCCGCACGCAGTTTTCCGGACCGGCTCGGCAGCGTGGCGCTATTGGTCTGATAGGGGCGTTGGCGTTGGGCACGGCGGTGTTGTGCACGCTGGTGGTGGTCGACAGCGGGCGCCTGTACCTGGATCAGCGCGAGTTGCAGCGAGTGGCCGATAACGCCGCCTTGGAGGCGGTGGCGCGGGGCGGTAATTGCCAGGCCGGACTCAGCGCGGCGGCATTCGCCAGAGAAAGCGCGACGCGCAACGGCTTTGCGGTGGGAGACGACAGGCCGCTGATAGCCACCTGCGGCTCGCTGCAGACCGGTGCCGACAACCTGCGCACCTTCAGCCCCAATGCCAGCCAGGCCAGCGCCATCCGGGTGGTGGTCAGTGAGAGGGTGCCCACCAGCATTGCCCTCGGTGTAACCAATCTGTTTTCCGACAATCCCGTTAGCGCCACGACTTCATTGAGTGCCACGGCGGTGGCGGCTCAGCCCAAGCCGCCGCTGGCGCAATTGACGATTCGCAGCACGCTGGTCGATCTCAACCTGTTGAACGGGGCCCTCGGTGGCCTGGCGGGTAGCGCGATCAATGTCAGCCTGCTCGGTTGGCAAGGCCTGGTCGATACCGACATCAGCCTGCTGAGTTACCTGAATCAGCTGGCCATCGACCTGAATGTGAGCGCCGGAAACTACAGTGAGCTGCTCGACGTCGATACCGACATTACCCAACTGCTCCAGACCGCCATCAGCGTGGCCGAGAGAAATGGCGCCACCCTCGAGGTGCTGACAGCCCTGGGCAGCATCAAGGCCGCTGCGATCAATACGGTCCCGGTGAAGCTGGGTGACCTGTTGAAGTTGCAGACCGGCACCGCGGACGCCGGGCTGGATGCCAACGTCCAGCTGCTGAGCCTGGTCGAGGCATTCCTGCAACTGGCCAGCAGCCAGAGCGCCGCGGCCGTCGAGCTGCCGGTGAGTGTGTTGGGGCTGGCGGGCGTCACCACCCGGGTCAAGATTGTGTCACCTCCCGAGTTCGCCATCGGCAACCCGGAACTGGCCGCCGCCGACCCGCTGGGGCCCAATCGCATCTATGTGCGTACCGCCCAGGTACGGGCGTTGCTAACGGTGGATCTCTCGCTGATCAATAACGTGCTGCAGGCGGTGAATGCTGTGCTGGCGCCGTTGGTGGGTACGCTCAATACAGCTCTCAGCCTCAATCTCAGCTGTGTGCTCGGCGTCTCCTGCGTAAAGACCGACCTGCTGATCCTGCCGGACGGCGCGAACCTGGATATCAGCCTTGAAGTGGCGGCTGGCGACAGTCATGTCACTGGCTATACCTGCGCCAGCGACAGCGACAACAGTCTTTCCGTCGACACCACCACCGCCGCGGTCAAGCTCAAGGTCGGTCGGGTGGACGCCAGCAACTGGGCGTCTTCGACCGCTCAGGTCAGCGTGAGCCCGTTGCCGCTGGTGGATATCGGCGCGAGGACCTGCCAGGGGCTGTCTGGTCCTTGCGGGGCACGTACCTCGTTTGCCGGCGGCGGCAGCGAGGTGATGATCGACACCTCGATCGCCGGCACCCACGAGCCGAATTTCACCTTCGTCAATCCACCGAAAATGAAGCAGGAGCTGGCGGACGACGATTGGCACAGCGTGACTGCGGCGAATGTGGTCAGCAGCCTGCGCGAGTCGCTGACCGGCATCTCGCTGATTCAGCATCCACCCACCATCGGCAGCCTGCTCGGGGTGGTGCTCAATACCCTGTTGTCAGCGTTGAACGGCGTGGTCAGCCTGCTGGCCACGGCGATCGGCTCCTTGCTCGGCCCGTTGCTGGACCCGCTGCTGAACAATGTCCTGGCGGTATTGGGCATCGATCTGGGCCGGGTCGACGTGGGCGCCAACCTCAGTTGCGGCCAGGCCGGCCGGGCTTACCTGGTGCTCTGATCGCTCTGTACCAGCGGCAGTTCGATGCAGAAACAGGCGCCTGCGTCGGTGTTGCTGACGCTCAGGCGCCCGCCCATGTTCTCGACTATGCCGTAGCTCACCGAGAGCCCGAGCCCGGTGCCCACGCCGACCGGCTTGGTGGTAAAGAAGGGTTCGAAGATGCGCCCCAGCAGGCGTGGGTCGATGCCGCCGGCATTGTCTTCGACCAGCAGCCGCACCCGCTGCGGGTCATGCTCGGCGCGTATCGCGATCCACGGCCGCAGGTCCGGATCCTGCTCGCGCCGGCTGAGCAGCGCATCCCGGGCATTGACCAGCAGGTTGATCAAGACTTGCTCAAGCTGATCGACGTGGCCGCGGACCTGCACCTTGAAGTCGATTGGCGCGATACGCAATTCCACGCCCTTGCCGCGCATGCCGTCGGCCAGCAGCGACAGGCAGCCTTCCACGGCCTGGGCCGGGTCGAAAGGTTGTTGCTCGATCTCCGAGCTGCGGCCAAACACCCGCATATGGTCCACCACCCGGCCGGCCCGCTGGACCTGGGCATCAATGCGCTTGAGCTTGTCCTGCAGGTAGTCGAGTTGCACGTCGCCGTTGTTCAGGCGCTTGAGCACGTTGACGATGGCCATGCGCATGACATTCAGCGGCTGGTTGATTTCATGGGCCAGCCCGGTGGCCATTTCACCCAGAGTGGCCATCTTCGCGCTTTGCATCAGTTGCAGCTGGGAGCGACGGACTTCGGTATTGTCGCGGCCGACGGCCTGGATCTCCCGCAGGCGCCCTTGCGCGTCGAATACCCCGCGGTCGGACCAGACCCACCAGGCGTGTTCGCGCCCCGGCAGTTGCAGGTTGATTTCCGCGGTGCTGACCGGAAATTCCGGGGTCAGCTGGCGGATGCGTTGCACGAAGGCGGCGTGTTGTTCGGCGGACAGCCAGTCACCCAGGTTGGCCCCGGCCAGTTGTTCGGGCGGGCATTCCAGGTAGGTCGCCAGGGGCCGGTTGCCGAAGGTCAGGGTCAGGTCGGGCAGGTAGCGGCAGATCATCGCCGGGGAGTCTTCCACCAGGATCCGATAGCGCTCCTCGCTGAGTCGGATCTGCTCGGCGGCCAGGGTGGCGTCGGTGACGTCCAGCCACAGGCCGACGGCCTCGACCGGCATGCCCAGGTCGTCGCGCAGCAGCCTGGCCTCGTCGAGCACCCAGTGGTACTCGCCACGGCTGTCGAGCAGGCGGTAGCGGCTGCGCACCGCGCCTTCGCGCAGCAGTTGCCGGTTGCGCTCGAAGTAGCGGTCGCGGTCGTCGGCATGCACCCGTTCCGCCAGGGCGCCGTCGTTGCAGTCGTTCAGGCTCCAGCCGAGCAGCGGTTGCAGGCTGTCGCTGAAAAATGTCGGCTGCAGCGCGCCCTCGACATAGCGCTGGACATAGATCACTGCCGGCGAATGGGCGATCAGGTTGTCCAGCCGGGCGTGTGCCGCGGCTGCCTGCTGTTCCTGGTTCTTGATGTCGCTGATGTCCAGCATGAAGCCGACAAAACGCTGGTTCTGGCCAATGCCCAGGGCTTGCCCCTGCAGGCGGTACCAGATGGCCGGCAACTGCGGGTCGGCCCGTTGCAAGCGTACGCAGAGCAGCAGGGGTTTACCCTGTCGCAACTCCTGCAGGCGGCTGCTCAGCTCCTGGCGATCGGCGGGGTGGATGAGGGCCAGCCAGGCCTGCAGCGACAGGCGCCGGGTCTGGGGTTCCAGTAGCAGGTTGAGGGCCAGCTGCGGTGCCAGCTGGATCTCGTTGTTTTGCGGGAACAGCTCCCACCAACCGGTGCCGAGCAAACCTTGCAGGGCCTCCAGGCGCTCCAGCTGGTGATGGTGCTGTTGTTCGCGCAAGCGTCCGAGCAGGGGCCCGGCCAGGGCGGCGCTCAATTGCAGCCAGTCCCGTTCGCTCAATTGCGGTGCCAGCTGGCGCGCCGGGTAGAAGCCGCAGAGCAGCCAGGCCGCGACGCCATGATCGTCGCGAAAGGGCACGACAAAGCCCTCGCTGTTGCCGAACGCACGTTGCAGGCGCGGATGGTCGCCGAGGCCTTGAGTGAAGGTCAGCGACTGCGGGGCATTGCCGTTCAGGCTGTCCAGCCCGGTACCCAGGACCTGGCCCTTGTGCCACAGCTGCGGTGCCTCGGCGGCCTGATACAGGCCATGGATGTACCAACCCTGTTCCTGGTCGTCGAGCAGCGCCAGGGCGAGGCAGGGGATATGCCAGTGCTGGGCCACGGCATGGAGTTGCTCATGCAGCACCTCGGGCAGGCGGAAGAGGCTGCACAAGCGCAGTTGCTCGCTGATCTGCGCCGCGAACTGCTGGCAGTCCTGGCGTTGCTGCGCCTGCTGGCGCTCCAGCAGCAGGTCGCCGATATCCAGCAGGTGCAGGAGCCAGCCTTGGGTGGACGGTTGCACCCAGCCGCGCAGGTGCAGGGTTTGCCCGCCAGCACCATGGAAGTCCAGGTCGAGCACGTGTCCCTGCCAGTCGCCAGGAGTGCCTTCGACGCTCAGCGCGCTGTGCGCCAGCAGGTAATCCAGCAGCGACGCCGGTCCCTCGGCGGCCGGCGGCTGGGCCAGGGCGTGGCGCAGCGGGCCGGTCATTTGCAGCACCTGGGCGTTGTGGTCCAGATGCACCAGCAGGCCGACCCCAGGCGTGGCCAGGGGCGGTGCGGGAGGAAGCGCCTGGGGCGTGGTGCGGCCGAGAAAACGCCCGAGGAGTTTGTCGCCCGAGCTCAAAATTGCAGACTCGACTGAGCGCTGAGGTTCGCCGGCAGGGCGGGCACGCTGCCCATGCCCGGCAGCACCAGGAAGGGGATGACCTGCCTGAGCTTGTCGGTGGAGTAGTGGACCCGCACCGTGAGCAGGCCGCCGGCGTAAGTCACGGTGGCATCGCTGGCGCTGTTGGCGTCGAAGTCGAAGGCCTCTGGAATCCAGGTCAGTTGCTCGCGCAAGGTGGTCTTCGCGCGTGCTATCAGGGCGGCGTCATAACCGGGCATGGTCGGGTCCAGGGCGACGCTGCGCCGCACCGCTTCGGCAGTCGCCTTGTTGAAGGACTGCACCATCAACAGCGGCACGCTGTAGCTGACCAGGCCATAAAACACGGCGAAAAAAATGATGAAGACCATGGCGAACTCGATGGCCACGGCACCTTTTTGTTTTCCCGGCAGGTTCACTTTCACGGCGGCGTCTACCCTGACTGCTAGTGGGTCATGTCAGCATAGGATCATTCAGCCAGAAGGGATGTTTTTTAACCGATGCAGAACTGGATTCTCTTGGCTTGGCTGGGGCTGTGTGCGGTGCAGGATATCCGCCAGCGTCATCTCGCCAACGGCTTGACCCTGGGGGTCGCGCTGCTGGCGCTGGGTTACTTGCTGTGGGCCGGCAACACCTGGCTGGGAGCCGATGCGGTGGACGGAGGCAAGGCGCTGTTGCTGGCGTTGCTGCTGACCGTGCCGGGCTATGTGCTGGGACGGATGGGCGGCGGTGACGTGAAGCTCCTGGCGGCCCTGGGGCTGGCGTCCGATCCCTTGCACCTGCTGGGTACCTTCATCGGTGCCGCGCTGGCCAGCGGCCTGTGGTGGCTGCTCGCGCCCCGGCTGTTGCCCGCTGCCGACCAACCGCTGGCGAGGTCGTTGCGCCACCTCGATCCGCGGCAGGGGCAAAAGTACGCCTTTGCCCCTTTTGTCCTTGTCGGCATGACCCTGACCCTGCTGTGGATCCGCTAGTCGTCATGCCATCTATCTCTATGTACATAGTCGGAAAGTAGTCTACGTTTATCCTGTACCTGCCCGAAGTGGACGCGGCAGGGCAGGAGCATTCGTCTTGGGCTTGCCAGGCATGGAGTTGCGCGTGAACAAGCTTATATCCGGCATCAAAGTACTCGTGGTCGACGACCAGTCGCTGATAGTCGAAGAGCTTTGCGAGTTTCTTGAAGGCAGCGGTTATCGCTGTGTCCCTTGTGAGTCCAGCCGTCAGGCGATCCAGCAGTTCAATGAAGATGCCGAAATCGGCCTGGTGCTGTGCGACCTGCACATGCCCGATCTCGATGGCATCCAGTTGGTGCAGGAACTGCAGCGCATCGCCGGCAAGCATCGGGTCTTCGAAGCCATCATGCTCACCGGCCAGGCCGACAAGCAGGATGTGATCAAGGCCTTGCGCGCCGGCATCGCCGATTACTACCAGAAACCCATCGACCTCGATGAACTGCTGGCCGGCCTGCAACGCCAGGAAGCGACCTTGCAGGAGCGGCAGAAAAACCTGCAGCTGGGGCATCTGAACCAGAAGCTGCAGTTCCTTTCCGAATCCATCGACGATCTTTACCAGGACCTGGACAAAGTGCGTCGCGCGCCACTCGCACCACCGACGACGCAGGCGTCGGACCAGGGCGGCGGCGAGGTGGAGCAGGTCGAAATTCCGGCGATCTTCAGCCAGCTGTCGCCCCGGCAACTGGATGTGGCCCGCCTGGTGGGCAAGGGGCAGACCAACTACCAGATCGCCTGTGAACTGGGGATCACGGAAAATACTGTGAAGCTCTATGTGTCCCAGGTACTGCGCCTGACCCATATGCACAACCGTACCCAATTGGCGTTGGCGTTGGCACCCAGCAACTCGGGGTTGCGCCAGCGCGTGACCGCGCACTAATCCCTCCCAACACGCAGCAAACCCCGGCAGCCCCGAGGGTTTGTTGCGTCCTGCATACCGGCTTTTGCCATTCAGTGTGAGCCGCTGCTTCCTTCTATCTATTGGGCGAAAGCCCGGGCAATGGCGCTGACGCCAGGTCCGGCCAGGACGATCAGTAACGCCGGGAAGAGAAACAGCATCATCACCACGGACATTTTCGCCGACATCTTCGAGATGTATTCCTGCAGGCGCGTCAGGCGCCGGTCATCGAGCAGCAGCTTGAGCGACTGCAACGACTTCATCGCCCCACCGCCCTGGTGGATCAGTTGTTGAAGGATCACGCAGGTGTCGGTGAACTCATCGACGGCCAGCAGTCGTGCGGACTTGTTCAGTTCTTCCCCCAGTTCCAGGCCGGAATCCACCCGGGCCAGCACCAGGCGCAACTCCTGGGTCAGGGCCGGCAGCAGTTTCTGCGCGTCCTTGCTCAACACCCGCAGGGCCTGTTCCACCGCCATGCCCGATTCGAACAGGATGCGCAGCAGGGGAATGAAGGTGGAGATATCGACCGCCAGTTGTTTCTGCCGCCTGCTGGCGGCCATGGCCAGCAGACGCTTGGGCAACAGGTAGCCGAGGCTCAGGGCGAACACCGGGGCGACCCAGTGGTTTTTCGCCGCCGGGAAAAACACTCCCTGGATCACCAGGGTCAGGCCCAGGGCGAGAATCGGTACGCCGATCTGGCAGGCGGCGAACAGCGAGCGTTGCCGCGCGCTGCGCCAGCCCAGGCGGTTGAGCAGCAACTGGGTTTCGTTGTCGAGCCTGACCGCATGCTGGCCGATCTTGCTGTCGCCCAGCACATGCAGCCAGTTGCCGAGTGGGTTGTCGCGCGCCAGGTGTCCCAGCAGGCGTTCGGTCACCTGGCGCGTGCGCCGGCGCTGCTCCAGCCAGCTGCTCAGCATCAGCAGCATGGCGGCGAGAAACAGCAGCGCACTGATCAGCAAGGCCGTCATGTCAAACACTCCGCAGCATGCGCCAGAGCAGCGCGCAACCGACGACCTGCAACCCGAAGGCGGCCAGCAGCATCATCTGGCCGCCACTCTGGTTCCACATGCTCATCAGGTAGGTCGGGTTGGCTATCAGGAAATAGCCGGCCAGTGACACCGGCAGGGCCGCGAGGACCATCGCCGTGATACGGGTTTCGCCGGTCATGGCGCGCAGTTGCCGGGCGGCCTGGTCGCGCTCGCGGATCAGCTTGATCAGGTTTTCCAGCAGCTCGCTGGCATTGCCGCCATAGCGGTGGTTGACCTTGAGCCCGAGGGCGAACAGGCGCAGTTCATCGCGCTCGTACAGTTCGGCGAAGTCGGCCACCGCATCCGGCAGGTTGACCCCCAGCAACACGTTGCGCTGGACCCGGCCCATGGCGTGCTGCAACGGATTGTCGGCGGCCGCGATGCCGCCCAGCACCGCGTCGGCCAGGGTGCGTCCCGACTTGAGGCTGCGCACGGCATGGTCGAGCAATGGCGGCAGTTGTTCGATCATGCGCTTGAGGCGCCGCCGGTACAGCCAGCTGATGTACAGGCGCAGCAACAGGGGCGGCGTGACGAGCAGGGCGAGCAACCCCGGCCACTTGCCCAGCCCATACCCGAGCATGCAGCCCGCGGCCCAGACCGCCAGCCATAGCCCCAGGCGCTCGGTGGGACGACCGAGGCCGGCGCGCAGAAAGGCCCTTTCAAGCCGGTTCCAGGAGGTCTTTTCCACGCTCGGTTGCGGTTGCCCCTGGGCCAGGCGGTCGAGCACCCGGGCGGTGCGGGCCTGGCGCAGGCCGCTGTAGAACATCCAGCCCGACAGCCCCAGCAGGGTCAGGCACAGGAGGGCAAGCAGCACGGGACCCAGCATGCGGTGGCGCTCCCTGGCTCAGTTGATGGGCAAGTCGGCGTCGCGTCGCAGCTTGTCGCCAGCGGGGTTGGCCGCTTCGCGCAGAAAGCCGAAACCGCTACGTCGGTTCAGACGGAACAGGGTGTTGGTGACGTAGATGTTCTCGCGCACGCCGACCACTTCCACCACCTCGCTGACGCAGCGCCGGCCATCGGGCAGGCGCGTCAGTTGAATCACCACGTCCAGGGCCGCGCAGATCATCTGCCGCAGGGTGCGTTCGGCCACCTGGCGCCCGGTCAGGCCCACCAGGGTTTCCAGGCGCAGCAGGGCATCCTGGGCATTGTTGGCGTGCACGGTGCTCATGGAACCGTCGTGGCCGGTGTTCATCGCCGTCAGCACATCGAGCACTTCGACGCCACGGATCTCGCCGAGGATGATCCGGTCCGGGCGCATGCGCAGGGCGTTGCGGATCAGGTCGCTGGCCTTGACCTCGCCGTGCCCTTCGGCGTTCGGCGGCCGGGTTTCCAGGCGCACCACATGGGGATGGCCCAGTTGCAGTTCGGCCACGTCCTCGATGGTCACCAGGCGTTCGTGAGGGTTGATCAACTGGCTGAGGATATTCAGCAGGGTGGTCTTGCCGGTGCCGGTGCCGCCGCTGATCAGGATGTTGCAACGCTTGCCCACGGCCTCCTGGACGAATTCGAAGATGGCCTGGTCGATGGTCTGCATGGCCATCAGGTCGCTGCTCTTGAGCATGTCCTTGCGGAATTTGCGGATCGACAGGCAAGGGCCGTCGAGGGCGATCGGCGGGATGATGGCGTTGACCCGGCTGCCGTCGGGCAGCCGGGCATCGACCATGGGCGAGGACTCGTCGAGGCGCCGGCCCAGGGGCGCGAGGATGCGTTGCATGACCCGCTCCACATGGTGCGCGTCGATGAAGCGCAGGTCGCTCTGGTGCAGCACGCCATCGCGCTCGACGAACACCCGGTGCGGGCCGTTGACCAGGATCTCGGTCACCGCCGGATCGCGCAGCAACACTTCCAGCGGGCCGAAACCGGTGAGTTCGTCCACCAGTTCTTCGGCCAGGCGCTCCATTTCATAGCGGGAAATCGCCAGGTGCAGGCGGGAGATGTACTCGGCCACCTTGTCGGTAATGAAGCGCGCCAGTGCCTGGCGCGAACCTTCCAGCAGGTTTTTTCCCGACTCCTCGATGGCGTCGATGACGTAGCGATGCAGCACCAGCTTCAGGCCTTCATGATCGGTGTTGCCGATGGGGCTGTGGGGCTGGGCGCCAAAAAGTTTTTCTGTGCTCATCGACTTCCCCTGAGGCGCTCGAACCAGCCGGGCCTTGCCGTGGGCAGCCCTTGGGAGCGCCTGGCCAGGCGCTCGCCGAGGGTCTTCAGGGCTTGGGTCAGGCCTTCGCGAGGGGCCAGTTCGAACAGGGTGACGCCCTGGTTTTTCGCGTTGAGTCGCACCTCGGGGCTGTAGGCCAGGACCGCGATCACTTCCAGGGCAAAGCTCTTGCCCAGGGTTTCCGCATCCGGCGCGACCCCGCGCAGGTAACGGTCGACCAGCAGGCGCGCGTGTTCCAGCTTCATGCCTTTTTCGCGCCAGAGGTTGAGCACCGCGAGGTTGCGGCGGCAGTCGAGCACGCTCTGGTCGGTGTACCAGAGCAACTTGTCGCAATGGCCGACGAAGGTGCGCAGGGCTTCGCTGTCCGGTTGCCCGGTGAGGTTCACCACGATGTGCTGGAAGTGCTGGCGCAGGGCGCTGAGCAGCATGTACAGCTCGGCGGCGCTGGTGCGCTCCAGTGGCTCGTCATGGCCGGCATAGGCCAGGATCCGCAGCCCGGCTTCGGTGCTGGTGAAGGCACTGTCGATCAGGGTCGCATCCAGGCGCCGCAGGTGGCGCAAGGCATCGCCGAAGTGGAACGAACTTTCCAGCCCCAGCAGCGCCAGGCTGTCGCCGCGCGGCAGGCCGAGGTCGAGCAACAGGGTCTGCTGGCCGCTCTTCTGCACCACCAGCGCCAGATGGCTGGCGAGCAGGGCGCCATCGGCATCGCTCTGGGTGCCGTAGAGCACGGTCAGGCCGCCGAGCTGGGTGCTCGGCGTGACCTGGGGCAGGCGTTTGCTCAGGCGCCGTACCAGGCCGGCCACCTCGCTGGAGCGCGAGCCGTAGGCCACGAAGTCGCGGGCCCCGGCGCGCATGGCGTTGAGTACCAGTTGGTTGTCCATGCCGTCGCCCAGGGCGACGATGGCCAGCATCGGCTTGGCCTCCAGCGCGCCCTCGATCAGCGCCGCCTGGGTGACCACATGCTCGCGATCGAGGCCGACGAAGACCAGGCTGGCGCACGTCACATCCACCAGCGCCAGCAACTCGTCGAGGCTGCCGTTGCCTGCGCTGACCACCTGCCCGAGTGGCGCCAGGGCGCCTTGCAGCCATTCCAGGTCGGTGCCATTGCGGGTGATCGCGAGGAAGGTCTGGCTCAGGTTCTGACTCATTGCGATAGCCCACTGCGTTGATTGAAGTTGCGGTTTTCCAGGGAATACGGCGAGTACCCGTTCGGATCGTGGTTGTGCAGCGGTACGCCGACCTCGACAGGCACACCGTTCGACATCAGAGCCCGGATCAGGCCTTTGCACAGGGGCTGGGAATCATTGGACATGAAGAAGTGTCCTTGCATGATCAGGGTGTTTGTTGGCTCGCTTCGATGCCGCGTATGACTTCTATCTGGGCGCGACGCGCTACGGCGTCGAAGGTTCTGGCGGTGGAGGGAGAGGGGGAGGACAGGGCCAGCTGGTTGAACTGGACCAGGGACCTGTCGACGTTTTGCAGATGCTTCGACGCGCTTTTTTCGCCCGCCCAGTAATGCGCCAGGCGTTTCTCGTCGGCGCTGCGTACCGCCAGGCGCAGCACGCCGGCTTGGGCCGCAAGCATCAAGCGGCTCAGCAAGGGTTCCGGGACGGCCAGCAACACGCTGCGCGCGTTCAGGCGACGCTGATCCTGCTTGAGTTTTTCCTCGGCACTGGCGGGCGGCGAGCCCGGCTTGCCATCGTTGGTCAGGCCCAATTGCTCGCCGATGCCAAGTACCCGCAGGGCCGGCACCACGACCTGGGCCGAGGGCAGCAGGTTGTTGCTGTCCTGGCGCAGGAACAGCAGCACATCGACGTAGTCGCCAGGGCTCAGTTGCCCGCTGGCGCCGATGACTTCGTCTACCGCGACCGCCAGGGCGCGCTCATCGGGACGGATCATGCGGGCCACGCTGCCACCGGCTTCGAAGCTTTCCTCGCTCAGCCAGGTCCCCGCCGACAGCGCCCGCCATGGGGTGCGTCCGATGACCTGGTCGAGACTTTTGAGGCTGCCGGCGGGGGCGGTACGCAGCCGCTCCAGCGTGACATCGCCGGCCTTGATGGGAACGAACGGAGGGATGTCGCGGACCAGCACCGCGACGGGCTGGCGGGTCGCATCTTCGGCGGAAGCGGTGACGGTTTGCACGGTGGTGGGGGAAGGCTGCGCTACAGGTTCCGCTGCGGGCCGACGACTCAATGCCACCCCCCAGTAACCGGCAATGAGGGCCCCCACCAGAAACACCCCAGCCAACCCCATAGTGATACGACTGTTCATGACGGCTCTCCCTTTCCCGCTGCATCACCGACTCGCAAATTCCAACGAGCCAATTTCGCAATCAGGCAGCTATGAACATGCAACTATTTCGCTATTTGAAGGTAGAACAGCTGCAACAAAACGCCATTACTGTTGAGAAAATAACTTGGCTCATCCGCGCTCTGTCCGGTGTCGCGTTTTTTTTGACGCCAAGGGAACGAACTAATACTTAATGATTAATCAGTTCTTACAGTTGTTGGCTGGAAGTTTGTTGACAATGCTGTGCTGGCACAGGGGAATCATGTTGCAACGCTGCAACACTCGGTGCATTGAGGAGAAACCAGATGTTCTTCATTCTCGCTACCCAATGGATCACCCTTCTGGCCTCTCGGCTCCTGCGGTTCCTCAAGAACAACGAGGGAGCGTCAGGGATCGAATACGCACTTATCGCCGGCATGGTGGCCGTGGCCATCTCGGCATTTGTACCTGGCATATCGGAGGCTATCACCGGCACCTTCACGACTCTGCAAGCGGCGCTGGAGGGCGACCCTGCCGCTGCCCCTGCTGCTCCTAGTGGTGGCTAGTAAAACCAGTCCTCAAGGCTTTATCGAGGCGTCGCTACCCTCAGTACGCAAGTCACTTTCCAGGTATTGCCCATGAGCTCCTCTTCGTTTCCACGCCAGCAGCTTCTTCTCGTGGACGATGAAGAGGACGCGCTGCTCGAGCTCGCCGAGTTGCTGGAAGGTGAAGGCTTCTGCTGTTTCACCGCGACCTCGGTTAAGCTCGCCCTGGCCCATCTCACTCAACACCCCGACATCGCGCTGGTCATCACCGACCTGCGCATGCCGGAGGAGAGTGGCCTGTCGCTGATCCGGCGACTGCGCGATCACACCTCCCGCCAGCACCTGCCGGTGATCGTCACCTCGGGTCATGCCGACATGGACGACGTCAGCGACCTGTTGCGCCTGCAAGTGCTGGACCTGTTCCGCAAACCCATCTACCACGTGCGCCTGCTGGAGACCCTGAATACGCTGTTCCCGCAGCCGCACATTCATCTGGTCAATCCCTGAACCTGCGTGATGATCGATTCGTACCGGGAAAAAGGCAGCTCGGTGGAATTGAATGTCGCCAGCCAGCGTTACGAAGTGGGCGAGCTGGGCATCGGCGCGCGCCTGGCCGCCGCGTTCGATCTAGGCCAGGACAGCCTGGAGCCGGAAGCCAGGGTCATGGCCTGGCACGACTTCATCGCTGACAAGGCCAACACCACCTCGACCTTTGTCCTGGGGGGCACGCCATTCACCACCAGCGGTGCCTCGCCGGTACGCGACAGTTATGAAACGAGCCTGGGCGCGACCTATCGCGTCGGTGCCTGGAGCCTGGGCGGTTCGTACAACTACCTGACCAAGACCGACTTCTCTGCCGACACCTTCACCGCCAAGGTGCGCTACGACTTCTGATGCTCGCCTGAACAAAACGACCCGCCTTCGAGCGGGTCGTGTTCGTTTGGCTTGAGGGGCTTTTTACAACTGGTAGCTGAAACTCAGGGTGTAGCGCGGGCGGCGGTTGTGGGTGTCCAGCGCTTCATCGGACATCGGCTTGGCCGCTTCGAGGGAGATGTTGTAGTACTTGGCGTCGCCAAAGCGCAGGCCGACGGCGGCCGATGACAGGTTGTTGCCCTTGACCGGCAGTTCGTTGAACCAGGTGCGCGAGCGATCCAGCACCACGTATGGCTGGAGGATTCGCAGCCAGCGGTCTTCGCGATTGAAGCTGTAGTTCACCTCGTAGGCCGCGCCCCAGCCCTTGTCGCCGGACGCCTGGTCGTCGGGGTAACCGCGGCCGAAGTTCTGCCCGCCGAACACCGCGCGCTCGCTGTCGGGCAGGTTGTCGCGGCTCCAGTACAGGGCCGCCGACAGCACCCCTTGCCAGTTGTCGAAGAACTTGTCGCTCTGCACGCCGGACAGGCGCACGCGGAAGAAGTCCAGGTCATACAGGTCGTCGTTGGTCTTCGCGCCCAGGGCGTCCAGCCCCTGGTACACCCCGGCACTGAGAATCCGCAGTTGGCGTGCGTTGGCCTTGCGCCAGTCACCCTCGAAGGCCAGGGCGCGAACGTTGGTTTTCAGTTCGACGCTCTGCGGATAACCCACCACTTGATAGCGGGTCTTGTCGTTGACCGCGTACAGGCGCGAACCCAGGATCAGCAGTTCGTTGGGCGATGCGATGACCGGGTGGCTCAAGCCTATGGAGTAGCGATCGTTTTCCCGATGGGGCTTGAGTTCGAGGCCATTGTCGAGCTGCACATTGGTCCCCGGGTCGGCGCGGTAGCGCGTGCCGTACAGGCTCAGCTGGGTGCCTTCGTCATTGAGAAACTGGTTGTAGTCCAGGCGGTAGTAATGCTCGTGATCGTCCCCCGGCGGGAACAGGCCGCTGAGGGTTACCTGCTCGCCCATGGCGGTCTGCGAGTTGCTGCTGACCGCCAGCAGGGCTTGCAGGCCATTGCGGTTGTCGTCGGTGGTGCTGAGGCTGCTGGTGAAGGGTTTGCGGCTGGCCTGGGCAATCAGGTAGGCCGCGCCGTCGGTGGTGCCCGGTGGCGGCACCTGGGCTTGCAGGGTAACCCCGGGAATACGGCTCATCAGGGTGGTGTAGTGCTCGAAGGTCTTGCGGGTCAGCGGCCGTTCAGCCTTGAGTTTTGCCACCAGTTTGTCGAGGTAGGCCGAGACCGGGCCGATATCGCCCTGCAGTTGATAGTCCTTGATGTAGCCCTCCACCAGGACCACGCGCACGGTGCCCTGGTCGAAGTTCTGTTGCGGCAGGAACGCGTAGGACAACAGGTAGCCGTCCTGCTGGTAGCGGCGGGTGATTTCCCGGGTGGCTTCGATCAGTTGCGCCAGGGTGCTTTCATGGCCGATCAGCGGCTTGTAGATCTCCGCCAGCTCGTTCAGCGGATAGAGGGTGCCGCCTTCGATCTGCACGGTGCTGACGTTGACGGTGGTGCCCATCATCAGGGGCTGGGCTTGGGGTTCCGTGGGTGGCGCCAGCTTGGGCGCCGGGGTCGTGGGGCGATAGGCGTCGGCCGGCAGGTTGGGCACCGGCAGGTTGCGGATGGTTTCGTTGCTATTGAGAAAGCTGGGAAGGTTTTCGGCGTGGACGTATGAGCAAAGCGAGACTAACAGCAAGGGAGCCAAAGCGCGCATAGGACACTCCATGGTCAAGTCGCAGCAACGCGAGAGGTACTTCAGTCGGCGGCGCTTGTCAGGGTCTTGGCCTTGATCAAGTACTGCAACCGTCATGCTCCAGACAAGAAAAAGACGAGAGACTCAATCGAATCCCTCGTCTCCAACCAAGCGTAGGCGCTGTAGGTAGGGCCGTCGAATCGGCCAGGTGCAAAACGCTTATCGGCTGCCGCCCAGGGTTCCGGTCAAGCCACCGAGCACACCGCCCAGCACGCCGGTGGTGCCCGTGGTCCCGCTGCCGCTGGTGGTGCCGCCGTTGACCAGGGTGCCGACCGTGGCGACGGTAGCGCCGACGGTGTTGACGGTCTGGCCGACGGTGCTCACCACAGGGTTGGGGGCGCTGGCGGTGATGCTGGTGCCTACCGTGCTGACGGCGCCGCCTACCTGGGTGAGCAGACCGGCGACGGGGGTGCCCACTCCGGTTGTGGCGCCGACTTGTTGGGTCAGGCTGGTGACGGTAGTGGTGACCGGGTTCAACGCTGCACCGACCGTGGCGCCGACACCGGCCAGTGGCGCAGTGGCGCCGACATTGGCGACACCGGTGCCGCCCAGGGCGCCACCCACCGAGGCCACCACGTTGCCGACCGAGGCACCGCTGACACCCGCGGCACTGACCAGGGTGTTGGTGTTGCCCGCATTCAAGCCGTTACCCAGGTTGACCACCGCACCGCCGACGGTTTCCAGCAGGCCTGCGCCGCCGATGCCGCCACCTGTGCCCGAGCCGCTGGTGGTAGCCAGGCCGCCGGCCGTGGTGGCGGTGGTACCGATGTTGTTCAGGGTGCCACCGAGGGTATTGGTCAGCGGGTTGCCGCCGCCGGTGGTGGTGATTTTGTTACCCAGGCTGTCGACCACGCTGCCGACCCGGCTGACCAGCCCGTCGACCGGGGTACCCAGGCCGGTCGCGCTGCCCACCTTGCCGGTCAGGCCTTCTGTCAGGGTGACGACCGGTACCAGCAGGTTGTTGCCCACCTTGTCTGTCACTGTCCCCAGGGGGCCGCCACTGGTCACGGTGGTGAGGGTGTCGCCGAGCATGCTGACCTTGCTGCCGACGCCGTCGAGTACCGGCGCCACCCGGGTGACCACGCCGCCCACCAGGGGAATGCTGCTGGTGCTGGTTGCCAGTTTGCCGCTGATGTCCGAGACGCCATCGCCGACGTCCGACACCACGTTGCCGACTATGGCCGTGGTCTTGCTCAAGGCCTGTGGATCGCTGCCCAGTTGGCCGAGGCCATTGGTCAGGCCATCGCCTACGGTGTCGACCACATTGCCGGAGGTGTTCACCGCGCTTTGCAGGACCCCACCGACTACCGGAAGTGGAGCCAGCGCGCTGCTGAGGGTGCTGACACCGTCGCCGACGCCGCTGATGGTGGTGCCGAGGTCGGACACCAGGGTCGAAGTGACCAACGGGGTGGTGGTGGGTGTCGTCGGATCGGTCGGATTCGTCGGGTTGGTCGGATTGGTGCCGCCGCCGCCACCGGTGCCGCCACCTGTGCCTCCGGTCCCGCCAGTGCCGCCTGTCCCTGCGGTGCCGCCGCCGGTCCCACCTGTGCCATCAGTACCACCGTCGATTCCGCCGGTCCCGCCTGTGCCTGCGGTGCCTCCACCGGTTCCGCCTGCGCCACCCGAACCGTCGCCGGAGCCGCCGGAACCACTGTCGGTACCTGCCGCGCTGTCAGGCGAGGAGCTGCCGGAGCTGCTCTTGTGGCCGCCACCGCCGCTGCTGCAGCCGGTCAGGCCGAGGGCCAGGATCAGGGCCAGTGCTGTGCTTGTTTTCAACCAGACTTGAGTTTTCATGAGTGAGATTCCTTGCACCTGTTACAACGTTTTGTTGTTTTCGATAACTCCCCAGTTCTGTTGCTGGAGATGTTTTCGTCCGTTGTCGCTATAAAAGGTCCAAGGGCTTTTTTTCACCATTCTCAACTTGGTATTAATAACTTATATATCGGCTGTTTTTGCTCCTGCGGAGGGACTAATACCAAAGGTGTGGCGAGCGGAAATGTTTTTAATAAAACATTATTAATCAGTATCTTGTGTTTTTTATTTGCGAAGTTTCAGAGCGCTAGAACGAAAGTTATATATATACAATTAATTGTCTGTCGGCGCCGTCACGGATTTGGCGTCAACTTGCCTTATAATCCGCAGCCTGGATTTTATTTGGAGAAACTTTATGCCTGCCCCTGTCTGGTGGCTGCTGTGCCTGCCGGTGATTGCCGGTGCTTTCCTACCCCTGCAAGCGGGAATCAACGGTCAATTGGCCAAGCAGGTTTCCAGCGTGCTGGCGGCGGCGCTGATCTCGTTTTTTGTCGGTACTGTGGCCTTGCTGGTCCTGGCCATGGCCCAGCGCGAAGTGCCCGGTCTGAGTGCCTTGAAAAGCCTGACCTGGTGGCACTGGTGCGGCGGTCTGCTGGGGGCGTTTTTCATTGCCACCGCGGCTTTCGCCGGCCCGCGGATCGGCGCCATGCTGTTCATGGCCCTGGTGCTCGCCGGGCAGTTGGGCATGGCCCTGGCGCTGGACCATTTCGGCTGGGCGGGTTTTCGCGAGGCGCCCATCAGCCTCGGCAAGATTGCCGGGCTGGTGCTGATCCTGGCGGGGGTGTTCCTGATTCGTCGCGGTTGAGGCGGGCTCAGGTCAACGGTTGCCAATGCCCGCTCATATGCTCCAGGTCGCCCGCGCCGGTCAGGCGCAGGTCACCGCTCGAACCCGCGGCGCTTGCCAGCAGGCACACCTCGCTGGGCAGGCGCACCGGCTTTCGGAAGTCCACGGCGATCTCGATATTGGCCGCCGGCAAATGCTCGCTCAACGCCGCCAGAGTCCGCGCCTTGTTCCACAGGCCGTGGGCGATGGCCTGGGGGAAGCCGAACATTCGGGCGCTCACCGTGCTCAGGTGAATCGGGTTGTAGTCGCCGGACACCCGGGCGTAACGCCGGCCGATATCGGCGGGGGCTTGCCAGCGCGTCAGCTCGCTGAGGCTGGCCTCGCTCGGCGGCTCTTCGGCCGCGGCTTCCCCCGGCAGTTGCACACCCCGGCAGAGCATCCGGCTTTGCGCTTCCCACAGGGGCCCGAGCGCGTCGTCGACGCTGGTCAGCAGATCGAAAACCGCGCCTTTGGCATGGGGCTGCAAGTTGTCCACACGCACGCCGATGCTCAAGTTGCCGACCCCACCCATGGGCCGCAGCACACGAATGCGGTTGGCCAGGTGGATCAACCCCAGCAGCGGAAAGGGAAAGTCCTTGGCGGTCAGTAGTTGCATCTGCAGGGCGAACGCCAGCACATGGGGATAGGTCGGCGGCAGCAGGCCGTTCTCGGTAAAACCGCAGACCTGGCGATAGGCCGCAAGCTTCGCCGGCTGCACGCTCACCGGGTGGCGCAGGCCATATTCAGGCAGCTCGGTGCCGGTGATCCTGCGGCGGGTCGCGGCCTTCCAGTACAGCTTGGGCAGGTTCGGCGGGGTATCCAGCTCATTCCATTGCAGGCTCATGTTCAGGCTCCCAATACGCTTTGCCCACAGACGCGCAGCGCTTGCCCGGTGACCGCGCCGGTGCCCGGCTGGCCGAGCCAGGCCACGGCTTCGGCAACGTCCTGCGGCAGCCCGCCTTGCCCCAGCGAACTCATGCGTCGCCCGGCTTCGCGCAGGGCGAACGGAATGTGCGCGGTCATCTGGGTCTCGATAAAACCCGGGGCCACGGCGTTGATGCTGATGCCGCGCTCCTGCAACAGCGGTGCCCAGGCCTGGGCCAGGCCGATCAGCCCGGCCTTGCTCGCCGCATAGTTGGTCTGCCCGCGATTGCCGGCGATGCCGCTGATGGACGCCAGCAGAATCACCCGGCCGTTGTCGCGCAGGGTGCCGCTGTCCAGCAGTGCCTGGGTCAGCACCTGCGGGGCGTTGAGGTTGACCGCCAGCACCGCGTCCCAGAACTCCGGGGTCATGTTGGCCAGGGTCTTGTCGCGGGTGATGCCGGCGTTATGCACCACGATATCGATGCCGTCCGGCAACTGTTCCACCAACCGGGTCGCGGCGTCTTCGGCGCAGATATCCAGGGTGATCGCGTGGCCGCCCAGGCGCGCGGCCAGGGCTTCGAGATCGGTCTTGGCGGCGGGCACGTCCAGCAGCACCACCTGGGCACCATCCCGGGCCAGGGTCTCGGCGATCGCCGCACCAATGCCGCGCGCCGCGCCGGTGACCAGGGCCCGCGCGCCGGCCAGGGGCCGGGTCCAGTCCTGGACCTGGGGCGCGCAGGGGTTCAGGCGGATCGCCTGGCCGGAGATGTAAGCGCTTTTCGGCGAGAGAAAGAACCGCAGCGCGCCTTCCAGCTGGCTTTCGGCGCCCTCACCGACGTACAGCAATTGCAGGGTGGCGCCGCTGCGCAGCTCCTTGGCCAGCGAACGGCTGAAGCCCTCCAGGGCGCGCTGGGCGCTGGCGGCGAACGGATCGCCGAGGGTTTCCGGGGCGCGGCCGAGAATCACCAGGTGCGCGCTGGGCTCGAGGTTCTTCATCAGCGGCTGGAAAAATTCGCGCAACTGCTTGAGCTGGTCGGTCTGCAGGATATCGCTGGCGTCGAATACCACGGCCTTGAGCCTGGGGCCGTGGCCGGGAATCCAGGCCGTGGCGAGGGTCGGATCGGTGCCGTAGCTGTAGATGCTCTCGGTCAGCCGCGGGGCGATGACGCCGACCTGCTGGGTGAGCGGGCCGCCGCCGATCAGCAGCGCCCCCTCGACCGGACGCATGCGGCCGGCCTGCCAGCGCTCCAGACGCACCGGCGACGGCAGGCCAAGGGCCCCGACCAGGCGGTGGCCGATGGACGAGTTGGCGAAGTCGATGTAGCGATCTGACATGGAACACTCTCCGTTCAGGCTGTCTGAAAACTACTGCGGGCTTCGCGCGCAATCCTGCGTTAAAAACAGGCTCGGAGTGCTCATTTAGGCCCCTAAAGTCGTCCGCGACCCCGGCCGTTCCTCGCCTGTTTTTGCCTTGTCTTGCCTTCGCTCGCTACGTTTTCAAACAGCCTGATTGCTGGGGTTCAAAGGTGTGGACCACGAAGGGCCTTCGGTCGTTCGATATACAACCTACGCTTGTCGGTTGTGCCACTCACAGAATAGGGAGCTTTCCATGACTCAGCTGCGTCGTGTTGCGATTATCGGCGGCAACCGCATCCCCTTTGCCCGTTCCAATGGTCCTTACGCCACTGCGAGCAACCAAGCCATGCTGACCGCGGCCCTGGAAGGCCTGATCGAACGCTACAACCTGCACGGCCTGCGCCTGGGCGAGGTGGCCGCTGGCGCGGTGCTCAAGCATTCCCGGGATTTCAACCTGACCCGCGAATGCGTGCTCGGCTCGCGGCTGTCGCCGACCACCCCGGCCTACGATATCCAGCAAGCCTGCGGCACCGGCCTGGAAGCGGCGTTGCTGGTGGCCAACAAGATCGCCCTGGGGCAGATCGACTGCGGCATTGCCGGCGGCGTCGATACCACCTCGGACGCACCGATCGGGGTCAACGAAGGGCTGCGCAAGATCCTGCTGCAGGCCAACCGCGGCAAGACCCTGGGCGACAAGCTCATGACCTTCCTGCAACTGCGCCCCCGACATCTCAAGCCGGAGCTGCCGCGCAATGGCGAGCCGCGTACCGGCTTGTCCATGGGCCAGCACTGCGAGCTGATGGCGCAAACCTGGAACATCCCCCGCGACGAGCAGGATCAACTGGCGCTGGAGAGCCATCAGAAAATGGCCGCCGCCTATGCCGAGGGCTGGCACGACGATCTGATGACCCCCTTCCTCGGCCTGACCCGCGACAACAATCTGCGCCCGGACCTGACCCTGGAAAAGCTGGCGTCGTTGAAGCCGGTGTTCGAGCGCGGCGACAAAGCCACCCTGACCGCGGGCAACTCCACGCCGTTGACCGATGGCGCGTCCCTGGTGCTTTTGGGCAGCGAGGAATGGGCGAAGGAACGTGGCTTGCCGATCCTGGCTTATTTGCGCGACGGCGAAGCGGCGGCGGTGGATTTCGTCCACGGCGCGGAAGGGCTGCTGATGGCTCCGGTCTACGCGGTGCCGCGCTTGCTGGCGCGCAACGGCCTGACGCTGCAGAACTTCGACTACTACGAAATCCATGAAGCCTTCGCCGCGCAGGTGCTGTGCACGCTCAAGGCCTGGGAGGATGGGGATTACTGCAAGACCCGCCTGGGGCTGGACGCGCCCTTGGGCTCCATCGACCGCAGCCGGCTGAATGTCAAAGGCAGTTCGCTGGCGGCCGGGCATCCGTTCGCCGCCACCGGCGGGAGGATTGTCGCCAACCTGGCGAAGCTGCTGGAGGTGGCGGGGAAGGGACGTGGCCTGATTTCGATCTGCGCCGCCGGTGGCCAGGGCGTGACGGCGATTGTCGAGCGCTGAGGGCCCGGGTTGGACAGCCCTTGTTCGCGATCGAGCGCGAAGCACTCGCGACGAGCAGTGGGCGAGCAGTGGGCTATGATCCTGGTCGGTCGAGGGTGTCGGCATGACGGGTTGACCTGGCACATTGAGTGCATTGGCACTGTCGCAGGTCGGTAACCTCTCCCCGTGGTGCGAGGATTGCCGTATAACGAGTGACATTCGCGTGTTTGGTAATAAAGGACCCCTGATAAAAGCTGATGAAGACTCCAAAACGCATTGAACCCCTGATCGAGGACGGTCTGGTCGACGAGGTGCTGCGCCCACTCATGAGTGGTAAAGAAGCAGCTGTTTATGTGGTGCGCTGCGGCAACGAATTACGTTGCGCCAAGGTTTACAAGGAGGCGAACAAACGAAGTTTTCGTCAGGCGGCCGAGTATCAGGAAGGCCGCAAGGTGCGCAACAGCCGTCAGGCTCGCGCGATGGCCAAGGGGTCCAAGTTCGGGCGCAAGGAGGCCGAAGACGCCTGGCAGAACGCCGAAGTGGCGGCGCTGTTCCGCCTGGCCAATGCCGGCGTGCGGGTGCCCAAGCCGTTCGACTTCCTCGAAGGCGTGCTGCTGATGGAGTTGGTGGCGGATGAATACGGCGATGCCGCGCCACGCCTGAACGACGTGGTGCTGGAGCCGGATCAGGCCCGCGAATATCACGCCTTCCTGATTTCCCAGATCGTGCTGATGCTGTGTACCGGCCTGGTGCACGGTGACCTGTCCGAGTTCAACGTGTTGCTGACTCCCGATGGCCCGGTGATCATCGACCTGCCCCAGGCGGTGGACGCGGCGGGCAACAACCACGCCTTCAGCATGCTGGAGCGGGATGTCGGCAACATGGCGTCCTACTTCGGGCGGTTTGCCCCGGAGCTCAAGCGCACCCGTTACGCCAAGGAGATGTGGGCACTGTACGAAGCCGGCACCCTGCACCCGGGCAGCGTCCTGACCGGCGAGTTCGACGATCCTGAAGAACTGGCGGATGTCGGCGGCGTGCTGCGGGAAATCGAGGCGGCGCGCCTGGACGAGGAGCGGCGCCAAGCCATGCGCATGGCCGACGACGCACCACCGACCAAGTCCGAGGAACCACCGCCTCCGCCCTGGATGCAGTGATTCACGGGCACAAAAAAATCCGGCAATAGCCGGATTTTTTTGTGCCCGTGAATCACGTAGCCGCTGCCGCAGGCTGCGATAAGGCTCGAAGAGCCTTCCAGCGATCTCGAAGAGCACGTCCTCTTCGTACGGAATGCCGCCCAGACCGATCACAGCCTGCAGCAGCGGCTACATCACGCGCAGCACCCGCCCGAAGCAAGGTCCTTGAGAATCGGACAATCCGGGCGGTGGTCGCCATGGCAGTGCTGCACCAGGTCCTGCAGGGTGTCGCGCAACCCGGCCAGTTCGGCGATTTTCCGGTTGAGCTCGTCGATGTGCTGGCGGGCCAGGGCTTTGACATCGGCGCTGGCGCGCTGGCGGTCCTGCCACAGGGTCAGCAGCTTGCCCACTTCCTCCAGGGAAAAGCCCAGGTCCCGCGAGCGCTTGATAAAGGCCAGGCTGTGCAGGTCGTCGTCACCGTACAGGCGGTAGCCGCTGTCGCTGCGATGGGCCGGCCTGAGCAGGCCGATGGACTCGTAGTAGCGGATCATCTTGGCGCTCAGGCCGCTCTTGCGGGCTGCTTGGCCGATGTTCATCGGGCGTCCTCCAGGTCTTTGGGTTTCCAGGTTTTCAACAGTAGCGCATTGCTCACCACGCTGACGCTGGACAGCGCCATGGCCGCCCCGGCCAGCACCGGGTTGAGCAGGCCGAACGCCGCCAGCGGAATGCCGATCAGGTTGTAGACGAAGGCCCAGAACAGGTTCTGGCGGATCTTCGCGTAGGTCTTGCGGCTGATCTCCAGGGCCGCCGGCACCAGGCGCGGGTCGCCGCGCATCAGGGTGATCCCCGCCGCGTGCATCGCCACATCGGTACCGCCGCCCATGGCAATGCCGATATCGGCGGCGGCCAGGGCCGGGGCGTCGTTGATGCCGTCGCCGACCATCGCCACCACGCCGGTCTTTTTCAGTTCGGCGACTGTGGCGGCCTTGTCGGCGGGCAGCACTTCGGCGTGCACGTTGGTGATGCCCAGGGCCTCGGCGACCACCTTGGCGCTGCCGCGGTTGTCGCCGGTCAGCAGGTGGCTGCCGATATGGCGCGCACCCAGTTGTCGTACCGCTTGCAGGGCGCCGGGCTTGAGGGTGTCGCCAAAGGCGAACAGGCCCAGTACGCGGGGTTGCGGCTGTTGTTCGATCAGCCAGGACAGGGTGCGGCCTTCGGTTTCCCAGGCCTGGGCCGAGGCCGCCAGGTCGCCGGCCTGCAGGCCGCTTTCTTCCAACAGGCGCCGGTTGCCCAGGGCCAGTTGGCGGCCGTCCAGGGTGCCGGCGATGCCGCGGCCGGTCAGGGACTGGCTGGCGCTGACGTCGGCCACCGCCAACTGGCGTTCGGCGCACAGGTCGAGAACGGCCTTGGCCAGCGGGTGCTCGCTGCCGCGTTGCAGGGCGCCAGCCAATTGCAGCAGGTGGTCTTCGTTGCCATCGACCGCATCCAGATGGGCGATGCGTGGCGTGCCGGAAGTCAGGGTGCCGGTCTTGTCGAAGACCACGGTGCTGACTTCATGGGCGCGCTCCAGGGCTTCGGCGTCCTTGATCAGGATCCCGTGGCGGGCGGCGACGCCGGTACCGGCCATGATCGCGGTCGGCGTGGCCAGCCCCAGCGCGCAGGGACAGGCGATGACCAGCACCGCGACCGCATTGATCAGCGCGGTTTCCAGCGGCGCGCCATACAGCCACCAGCCGATCAGCGTTGCCAGGGCCAGCACCAGTACCGTCGGCACGAACACCTGGCTGACCCGGTCCACCAGCTTCTGGATCGGCGCCTTGCCGGCCTGGGCGTCTTCCACCAGGCGGATGATGCGCGCCAGCACGGTTTCCGCGCCGAGGGCCAGGGTCCGCACCAGCAGCCGGCCTTCACCGTTGATGGCGCCGCCGGTGACCGGGTCGCCGGGCTGTTTCGGCACCGGCAGGCTTTCGCCGCTGATCAGGGCCTCGTCGGCATGGCTCTGGCCTTCGACCACTTCGCCGTCCACCGGGAAGCGCTCGCCGGGCTTGACCAGCACCAGGTCGTTCAGGCGCAGGGCGCTGATCGCCACGTCCCGCTCACGGCCATCGACGACCAGGATCGCCCGCTCCGGGCGCAAGGCTTCGAGGGCGCGGATGGCGCTGGCGGTCTGGCGCTTGGCGCGGCTTTCCAGGTACTTGCCCAGCAGCACCAGGGCGATCACCACGGCCGAGGCCTCGAAGTACAGGTGTGGCATGCCGCCGGCGGGGGTGATGGCCCATTGGTACAGGCTCAAACCGTAACCGGCGCTGGTGCCCAGGGCCACCAGCAAGTCCATGTTGCCGGCACCGGCGCGCACGGCCTTCCAGGCGGCGACATAAAAACGCGCACCGAAGATGAATTGCACCGGTGTGGCCAGGACGAACTGCGCCCAGGCCGGCAGCATCCAGTGCAGGCCAAAGGGTTGTACCACCATGGGCAGCACCAGCGGCAGGGCCAGGAGGATCGCCAGCACCAGGGACCAGCGTTCGCGCTGCAGGCGTTGCTGCTGATCGTCGCGCTCGGGGTGTTCGGCCTGCCACAGGGTGGCGGAGTAGCCGGCCTTGTCGACGGCGGCGATCAAGTCGGCGCTATCGACCTGGCCCAGCAGATCGACGTGCGCGCGTTCGTTGGCCAGGTTGACGCTGACCCGGGTGACCCCGGCCACCTTGCTCAGCGCGCGTTCCACGCGGCCGACGCAGGAGGCGCAGGTCATGCCGCCGATATTCAGTTCCAGGCTGTGGGCCGGCACGCTGTAGCCGGCATCCTGCACCGCGGCCATCAGCGCCGGCAGGCTGTCGCTGGGCGCCTGGACGCGGGCCTGTTCGGTGGCGAGGTTGACGCTGACAGCCATGGCGCCGGCGACCTTGCTCAAGGCACGCTCCACACGCCCGGCGCAGCTGGCGCAGGTCATGCCGGCAATCGGCAGGTCAAAAGTGGTTGATTCGGACATCACTGACACTCCCTGTAAACGGTGGTCTACAGGATCAACCTTGCCATGCTGGCAAGGTCAAGCGCCATGGTGCAGGGTGCTTCAATCTGTCTCGGGGTAACGCCAGGGTCGTCGCCTGTGCCGGTTCCGGGGAGGGACAGGGCGCAGGCGACGACCCGGTGCCTTAGTATCCCAGGCCGGTGCGCTGGAGCTGCAGGCCCGATGGGCTCATGGCGATGCGGAACTTCAGTACGTCGCCGGCCTTCAGGCTGATGTCCTGGGAGCTTGGCGCGAGCATGCCCGGGTTGCAGCCCGGCATCTGCCCCGGCAGCAGTTTCAGGCGCAGCGAGACTTTGCCCGGCGGCAGGTTGAAGGACGTGGCTTGTTCCTGGAACAGCCGGCCCGCCAACTGGTCCTCGATGTACAGGCCGATTTCGCAGGACGTGGCGACTTCCAGCCGTTCCCGGGAAATGATCAGGACGCTGTAGTCCTCGCCGGCGGCGTTGACCGAAGGGGTGGCCGCGATCAGGCCGAGGAGGCTGAACAGGCTGATAACCGACCAGCGCATGGCTGAATCTCCTAGTGTCGTGTCGTTGAGGGGTGAAGCTTGGCCGAGCGCGTGGACTATTGCCAGCCCGGCAGATGTATCCGGAACTTGACCTTGCCATGGTGGCAAGGCCAAGACTGGCGATAACCCTCACAACAGGAGAAGCGTCATGCAAGTGTTCAATGTCGAAGGTATGTCCTGCGGTCACTGCGTCCGGGCCATCACTCAGGCGGTGCAGAGCAAGGATCCGGCGGCCAGCGTCAAGGTCGATCTCGGGGCCAGGGAAGTGGGTGTGGAAAGCCGCTTGTCCGCCGACGAGGTGATCAGCCTGATCAGCGAAGAAGGCTATGCGGTCAAGCTGGCTTGAGCGGATTTAACCGGTCTTTTTAATAGTTAGCGACCTATCGGAATGTTCAAGGCCTCCAAGCGCGGATAAACTGTCGGGCTGCCGACCGACCCGCACCTGGATGCCTGATGAACCTTCGCACAATCCTGATTCTCGGCGCCCTGAGCGCCTTCGGTCCTCTGGCCATCGACTTCTATCTACCGGCGTTCCCGGCGATGGCGCTGGCCTTTGGCACCGATGAAAAACACGTCCAGCTGACCCTGGCAGCCTACTTCCTCGGCCTGTCCATCGGCCAGCTGGCCTACGGTCCCGTGGCCGACCGCTTTGGCCGGCGCATCCCGTTGCTGGCCGGGGTGGGGCTGTTCACCCTGGCGTCCCTGGCCTGCGCCTACGCGCCGAACCTGGAATGGCTGATCGGTGCGCGCTTCGTCCAGGCACTGGGCGGTTGTGCGGGTATGGTGATTTCCCGGGCGGTGGTCAGCGACAAGTGCGACGCAGTGGGTTCGGCCAAGGTGTTTTCCCAGCTGATGCTGGTCATGGGCCTGGCGCCGATCCTGGCGCCGATGCTCGGCGGCCTGCTGGTGAATCTCTACGGCTGGCAGTCGATCTTCATCATGCTGACCCTGTTCAGCGCCCTGGCCGGCCTGGCGGTAGCCCTGGGCTTGCCGGAAAGCCTGCCGGCCCATGTGCCGCGCCAACCCTTGTCCGGCGCCTTGCGCCAATACGGCCGGCTGCTGGCTGACCGGGTGTTTCTCGGCCATGCCCTGACCGGGGGCATCGCCATCGCCGGGATGTTCGCCTACATCGCCGGTTCGCCTTTCGTCTTCATCAAGCTCTACGGTGTGCCGGCCGAGCACTTCGGCTGGTTCTTCGGGATCAACGCCGGCGGTTTCATCCTGGTGGCGCAGATCAATGCGCGGTTGCTGGCCAAGCGCGGTCCGGCGTTCCTGCTGGCGCGCACGGTGTGGATCTACCTGTTGGGGGGCCTGGCGCTGCTTGCCGTCAGCTCGTTGCACCCGGCACAACTCTGGCCGCTGCTGCTGCCGCTGTTCATTTGCATCGCCAGCCTGGGTTGCATCCTTCCCAATGCCTCGGCCTGCGCCATGAACGGTCAGGGTGCACGGGCCGGCAGTGCCTCGGCGATGCTTGGCTGCCTGCAGTTCAGCGTGGCGGCCGGCGCCGCAGCGCTGGTGGGTGTGCTGCACGACGGCAGCGCCGTGCCGATGGCAACGGTCATCAGCCTGTGTGGGATTCTGGTGGTGACGCTGGCGATGGTCACCCGGAAATTGCAGAACGCCAGGGCGCTGCAAGCCGCCCGGCTGTAATCAGCCGGCGGCGCGCTGTTGGCTTTCGGGGAATCGATGGGGAGCGTGCAGACGCGTTTCCAGGGTATTGGCGAAGGCTCGGGCTTCGGCCTCGCTGCGGAAGGTCACCGCATGCTGGTCGAGTTGAACCTGCCATTGGGAGCCTTTGGATTTTGCCAATTCTTTTATCAGGATCTTCATTGCTGACCTCCTCGGGTAAAAGATTTGCACTGCAAGGGCCCCCAGTGTAGACCCGAATACGGTCACAAGTATGACAAGGATCAACTCTCGGACTGACGGCATCCTGCCCCTTTCCGGAGCCGGCAGGACTGCCGTCCGCTCCCTGCTTCAGAACCCTTCCAGCACGATCTTGCCCTTGGCCTTGCCGCTTTCCAGCAAGGCGTGAGCGCGCCGCAGGTTGGCCGCGTTGATCGCGCCGAAGTGTTCGCCGAGGGTGGTCTTCAGGGTGCCGGCGTCGATCAGCTCGGCGACGCGATTGAGCAGCTTGTGCTGCTCCTGCATGTCCGCGGTCTCGAACAGCGAGCGGGTGTACATGAACTCCCAGTGCAGCGACAGGCTCTTGCGCTTGAGCTTGGTCACGTCGAGGGTTTTCGGATCGTCGATCAGCGCCAGCCGGCCCTGGGGCGCGAGCGCCTCGACCAGTTCGTCCAGGTGCGCGTCGGTCTGGGTCAGGCTGGCGACATGGGTGACGCTGGCCTGGCCGGCTTTCTTCAGTTCCTGGCTCAGCGGCTGGCTGTGGTCGATCACCAGGTCGGCGCCCAGCTCGCGCACCCAGCCCTGGGTTTCAACGCGTGAGGCGGTGCCTATGACCTTGAGGCCGGTGAGCTGGCTGGCCAGTTGGGTGAGGATCGAACCCACACCGCCGGCCGCGCCGACGATCAACAGGCTCTGCTGCCGATCGGCCTGGCCTTCGGCGATCTGCAGGCGCTCGAACAGCAGTTCCCAGGCGGTGATCGCGGTCAGCGGCAGGGCGGCGGCTTCGGCGAAACCCAGGTTCTTGGGCATATGGCCGACGATGCGCTCGTCCACCACATGCAGTTCGCTGTTGCCGCCGGCGCGGGCGATCGAGCCGGCGTAGAACACCTTGTCGCCGGCCTTGAACAGGCTGACGTCGCTGCCCACCGCCTTGACCACCCCGGCCACGTCCCAGCCCAGCACCTTGGCGGCGCCGCCTTCAGGCTGGACGTTCTGGCGGACCTTGGTGTCCACCGGGTTGACCGAGATGGCTTTGACTTCCACCAGCAGGTCGCGCGGGCCGGCAACCGGTTCCGGCAGTTCGATGTCTTGCAGGGACAAAGGATCGTTGATCGGCAGGGAGGCGTAGTAGGCGATGGCTTTCATGGTGGGTTTTCCTGATGAAGATGAAGGTCGGGTCAGAGGATCAGCAGCAGGCGCTTGAGCTCGAAGTGTTCGATCGCTTCGCGGGTCTGGCTGAGAAAATGCTGGAAGTGCGCCGTGGCGTTGTGAAACTCCAGGGCCGCCTCATCGTCCCAGCGCTCCAGTACATAAAAGGTGCCTGGGGCTTCGGCGTCCTGGTGCAGGTTGTAGTACTGGCAGCCGGCTTCTTCACGGCTCGGTTGCACCAGGGCGGTGAGTTCGTGTTGGAGCAGGGCTTGCTGGCCGCTCTTCGCGACAAGGGTGGCAATGGCGGTAAAGGCTTGCGACATGGCGGTGTCCTTCAGGGCGGTTATGACGGGCTGGTGTGAGAGTGCGCAGATCATTGGTCATTTCCCCTGAAGATAAAACCGGCTAAAACAGCAGTCTCTTTCAATATTTTTTTGATAATGCCCGGTGAGCCAGATGCTGCGATTCGATGACCTGCAATTGTTCGTGCGCGCCGCCGACCTCGGCAGCCTGTCCGCCGCGGCGCGGGTCATGGACCTGTCGGCGGCGGTGGCCAGCGCCGCCCTCAAGCGCATCGAGCAGCAACTCGGCGTCCGGTTGCTGGCGCGTTCGACCCGCAGCCTGCGCCTGACCGCCGAGGGCGAAGGGTTTCTCGAATACGCCCGCGCGGCCCTGAGCAACCTGGAGGAGGGGCGGCGCTTGTTGGCCAGCGGGCAGGATCAGGTCAGCGGCGTTCTCCAGCTGTCCGCGCCCTCGGACTTCGGCCGCAACCTGTTGCTGCCCTGGCTCGACCAGTTCCAGCAGGAGCACCCCAAGCTCACGGTGCGCCTGCTGCTGGGCGATCGCATTGCCGATCTGTTTCGCCAGCCGGTGGACATTGCCCTGCGTTACGGCGAGCCGGAAGACTCCAGCCTGGTGGCCCTGCCGGTCGCGCCGCAGAACCGGCGGGTGCTGGTGGCCGCCCCCGAGTACCTGGTCCGCCACGGCGAGCCGCGCCAGCTGGAACAACTGGCCCAGCACAATTGCCTGCTCTACATGCTCGGCAGCCGGGTACACGATCACTGGAGTTTCCATGACGGCAAGCGCGAGGTCGGCCTGACGGTCAGCGGCGATCGTTTCAGCGACGATGCCGATGTGGTGCGCCTGTGGGCGGTGGCGGGGCGGGGCATCGCCTACAAGTCCTGGCTCGACGTGGCGGCCGATGTGCTGGCCGGGCGGCTCAAGGTGCTGATGCCGGAGCTGCGCTGCGAACGGGCACCGCTGAACCTGTTGTGCGCCCATCGGGCGCAGTTGAGCAAACCGGTGAACCTGCTGCGGGACATGTTGCAGGCGCGCTGCGCTGAAGTTTCCGCGCATTACCCCAGGCCAGCCCACGCCGATCACTGACCCTGGCCGGCGGCGTCGTTGCGGGGTGCGGGCAGGTCGCATCCAGCACTGAGCGGCGGCGTCGATCTTGCACACTCGATTGCAGACCATTCAATCGGGGGGACGGGGCATGGCAAGTCAGGGATACAGTGCGGCGGAGCGTCTGGAACGCTTGCCCATCAGCGGTTATCACCGAGTCATTTTCATCATCATCGCCCTGGCGTTTTTCTTCGACTCCATGGACCTGGCGATGATGACCTTCCTGCTCGGCTCGATCAAAGCCGAGTTCGGCCTAAGTACGGCCCAGGCCGGCTTGTTGGCCAGTTCGAGTTTCTTCGGCATGGTGGTCGGCGCATCGCTGTCGGGCATGCTCGCCGACCGCTTCGGGCGCAAGCCGGTGTTCCAGTGGAGCATCGTGCTCTGGGGCATCGCCAGTTACCTGTGCTCCACGGCGCAGACGGTGGACAGCCTGACCCTGTTCCGGGTGCTGCTGGGGATCGGCATGGGCATGGAGTTTCCCATCGCCCAGTCGATGCTGTCGGAGATGATCCCGGCCAAGCGGCGCGGACGCTATATCGCCTTGATGGACGGCTTCTGGCCGCTGGGTTTCGTCGCGGCGGGCGTGCTCTCGTATTTCCTGCTGCCGTTGATTGGCTGGCGCGACATCTTCCTGGTCCTGGCGATCCCGGCGGTGTTCGTGCTGGCGATCCGTTTCTTCATTCCCGAGTCGCCGCGCTGGCTGGAGCAGGCCGGACGGCACGCCGATGCCGACCAGGTGCTGCGACGGATCGAGGATAAGGTCCGGGCCTCGTTGCAGCGCGCGGATCTGCCCGAGCCGGTGCGCCTGCCGCGGGTGGAAAGCGTGCCGGGGCATTTCTTCTCGGCCTTGCGCGAGATCTGGTCGCCGCTCTATCGCCAACGCACCATGATGATCTGGAGCGTCTGGTTCTTTGCCCTGCTGGGTTTTTATGGCCTGACCTCGTGGCTCAGCGCCTTGTTGCAGCAGTCGGGGTTCGCCGTGACTCAGTCGGTGTACTACACGGTGCTGATTTCCCTCGGCGGGATTCCCGGCTTCCTCATGGCCGCCTGGCTGGTGGAGCGCTGGGGGCGCAAGCCGGTGTGCGTGATCACCCTGCTGGGCGGTGGGGTCATGGCGTTTTTCTACGGGCAGAGCGCGGTGTTCGGCGGCAACGTGGCGCTGTTGATCAGCTCCGGCCTGTTGATGCAGTTCTTCCTGTTCGGTATGTGGGCGGTGCTCTACACCTACACGCCCGAGTTGTATCCCACTTCGGCGCGGGCTACCGGTTCCGGCTTCGCCTCGGCGGTGGGGCGCATCGGTTCGCTGCTCGGGCCTTTGGTGACCGGCGTGGTGTTCCCGATGACCGGGCAGGGTGGGGTGTTCGCCCTGGGCGCGCTGTGTTTCGCGGTCGCCGCGGCGGTGGTCTGGCTGTTCGGGATGGAGACCCGGGGCAAGACGCTGGAAGAGTTGAGCGAAGTCGGCGCCTGAGCTGTAGCCGCTGCCGCAGGCTGCGATAGGTCCGCAGGACCTCCGGCGTCATTGAGATCGCCGCGACCGTTCCGGTCGATCGTAGCCTTCGGCAGCGGCTACAGGTGTATCGCGGTTACGGCTTGACCAAGCGCGCATCCAGGCTGTTCTGCGCCAGGCGCTTGGCCTGATCCTGGGTCATGCCCAGGTGGGTGTACAGGGCGTGGAAGTTCTCGGTGACGTAGCCGCCGAAGTAGGCCGGGTCATCGGAGTTCACGGTGACCTTCACCCCACGCTCGAGCATCTCGAGGATGTTGTGCTGCGACATGTGATCGAACACGCAGAGCTTGGTGTTCGACAGCGGGCAGACGGTCAGCGGGATCTGCTCGTCGATGATGCGCTGCATCAGCCGCTCGTCTTCGAAGGCGCGCACGCCGTGGTCGATACGCTGGATCTTCAGCAGGTCGAGGGCTTCCCAGATGTACTCGGGCGGGCCTTCTTCACCGGCGTGGGCGACGGTGAGGAAACCTTCGCTGCGGGCACGATCGAACACCCGCTGGAACTTGCTCGGCGGGTGACCCATTTCCGAACTGTCCAGGCCGACCGCGACAAAGGCTTCGCGGAACGGCAGCGCCTGGTCGAGGGTTTTCTGCGCTTCGTCTTCGCTCAGGTGACGCAGGAAGCTGAGGATCAGGCCGCTGGTGATGCCCAGTTGCTGCTCGCCATCCTTGAGCGCGCTGGCGATGCCGTTGAGCACCACTTCAAAGGGGATGCCGCGATCGGTGTGGGTCTGCGGATCGAAGAAGGGTTCGGTGTGGATGACGTTCTGCTCTTTGCAGCGCAGCAGGTAGGCCCAGGTCAGGTCGTAGAAATCCTGGGAGGTGCGCAGTACGTCCGCGCCCTGGTAGTACAGGTCGAGGAACTCTTGCAGGTTGTTGAAGGCATAAGCCTTGCGCAGGGTTTCCACATCGCTCCAGGGCAGGGCGATCTTGTTGCGTTCGGCCAGGGCGAACAGCAGCTCGGGCTCCAGGGAACCTTCGAGGTGCAGGTGCAGTTCGGCCTTGGGCAAGGCGTTCAGCCAGTCGTACATGGGTGTGATCTCATCAGGTGCAGTCGAGCGCTGCGTGAACGTGTTGCGCTCCATCATCCTGCGGCGAAAAGCCGACCGCAAGGTGCGATGACAGGCGCTGGCCCCGGATTTCCCCAGGGCTGCGCGGGCGCGTCAGGTTCCCATCGCGCCCATAAGGGCAGGCATTCTACAGGCGCACGCGGACGATTCGGCAAAACCTGACCAACCGGCCGATCAGGACGCTTGCAGTTCCCGGCGATAGGCATAGGTATCGGCGAACCGCGACAAGAGGAACTCGGCGCAGGTGGTGACCGGGTACTTCGGCGGATGCTCGGCATCCTGGCAGCCGGGCAGGCATTCGATGCGCGTATCCGGATGGGGCTCGGCGAAGAACGGCATCGAGTAGCGGTCCACCCCCAGCGGGCTGATCACCCGGTGCGGCGTCGACAGGTAACGGTCGTTGCTCCAGCGCGCCATCATGTCGCCGAGGTTGACCACGAAGGTGCCCGCGATGGGCGGGGCGTCGATCCACTGGCCCTGGACGTTGCGCACCTGCAGGCCGCCGGCGCTGTCCTGGTAGAGCAGGGTGATGCAGCCGTAGTCGGTGTGGGCGCCGGCGCCTTGCTGCTCGTCGCTGCTGGCGGTGTGCCGCGGCGGGTAATGGATCAGGCGCAGGACGCTGACCGGCTCCTTGAAGCGGCGGTCGAAGAAGTCACGCTCGATGCCCAGGGCCAGGGTCATGGCCCGCAGCAGGGTCTGGGCCAGGGCCTGCATGTCCAGGTAGTGCTGCTCCATCAGGGTTTCCCAGCCGGCGATATCCGGGTGCCGGTTGCTGCCGCGCAGCGGTTTTTCCGCGAGCACCTCGGGATGGTCGGCCGGCAGGTGCAGGCCCATGTCGAAGGTTTCCTTGAGGTCGCTGGGCTTGTCCGGGTCCAGCTGCTCAGTAGCGATCGCACCGTAGCCGCGATGGTGGCGGGTCTGGGTGATATCGATCTTGAGTTTCTCGGCGGCCGGCAGGGCGAAGAATTGCCGGGCGGCGTCGAGCAACTGGCCGATGCGCGCGGCGCTGATCGGGTGGCCCTTGATATAGAAGAAGCCCCACTCGCGGCAGGCGCGGTCGATCTGCTGGGCGACGCTGTTCCAGCCGTGGGCGTCGTCGCCGTAGAGCGGGCTGATGTCGATGATTGGAAGCTGGTTCATATAAATGCTCTCAAGGTAGCCGCTGCCCTGTAGCCGCTGCCGCAGGCTGCGATCGACCCCGAAGGGGGCGTGCTCTGGATATCGAGCCAAGGTCCTTCGGAACTTAGTGCAACTGCGGCTGCGGCTACAGGATTCGATGAGTCATTTCGGAATGTCGGCCTTCATGCCTTCCACGTAATAGTTCATCGACGCGAGCTCGGCATTGCTGGCGCTGACCCCGGCGGCGAGTTTTTCCACGCCGGCCTGATCCTTGATCGGCCCGGTGAACGGGTGGAAGGCGCCGCTCTTGATGTCGGCGATGATCTGCTCGGCCTCACGCTTGACGTCGGCGGGCACCAGGTCGCTGATCGGCAGTTCGACCGTGCCTTCCTTCAGGCCGCCCCAGTAGTCCTGGGATTTCCAGCTGTGGTCGAGCACGCCCTGGGTGGCCTGGATGTAGTGCGGGCCCCAGTTGTTGACGATGGAAGTCAGCACCGCTTTGGGCCCGAAGTGGGCCATGTCCGAGGCGTAGCCCACGGCATACACGCCACGGCGTTCGGCGGCCTGGATCGGCGCCGGGCTGTCGGTGTGCTGGAAGATCACGTCGGCGCCCTGGTCGATCAGGGCGTTGGCGGCGTCGGCTTCCTTGCCCGGGTCGAACCAGGAGTTGACCCACACCACCTTGATCTCGGTGCCCGGGTTGTATTTGTTCAGGGCCAGCTGGATGGCATTGATGTCGCGGATCACTTCCGGGATCGGGAAGGAGGCGATGTAGCCGACCTTCTTGCTCTTGGTCATCTTCGCCGCGAGGAAACCGCCGACGTAGCGACCTTCATAGGTGCGGGCCAGGTAGGTGCCGAGGTTCTTGTCCTGCTTGTAGCCGGTGGCGTGTTCGAAGGTGGTCTTGGGGAATTGCTTGGCGACTTTCAGGGTCGGGTTCATGTAGCCGAAGGAGGTGGTGAAGATCAGGTCGTACTGGTCCTTGGCCATGTTGCGGATCACCCGCTCGGCGTCGGCGCCTTCGGCGACGTTCTCCACGTAGTTGGTCTTGATCCGGTCGCCGAACTTCTCCACCAGCGCCTTGCGTCCCTGTTCATGCTGATAGGTCCAGCCGTGGTCGCCGATCGGGCCGATATAGACGAAGCCGACCTTCAATGGATCGGCGGCGCTGGCGCCCAGCGAGACGCTCAGGCCGATGGCCGCGGTGAGGGCGCACAGCAATTTTTGCAACGGACGTTTATGCATGAATCCGGACTCCATTTTGTTGTGGGGCGAGGCTGAGCCCTGAGGCTTGAATGGCTCAATGCAAATAGCTGACCAACAGGACAACAAAATTTCGGGGGGCAGGGTGAAGCCTTCGCGGGCAAGCCTCGCTCCTGCAGAATCGCGGCGATCACGGGATCCGGCATGGCGTAAATCCTGTAGGAGCGAGGCTTGCCCGCGATCAATCTCAAGGCCGCCCAAGAGCCAACCCGGTGCGCCATGCCCACTCCATGCCAACCCCTGGTGCACGAAGGTGTAACGAAACGTTAGTGACTCCATGCAGTCTTTAGCTCATCTCTACTGCTCGATTTATCCGGTCAAAGGACTGCAATGTTCACTTCACTCAAGCAAGAAAGTTTTCTGTTGCTGGCGCTGCTCGCGGCGCTGGTTGCCTATCCGTTGGAGCATGCGCTGCTCAACAGCGGCCAGGGCGTGGCGCTGATTTCCGGGCTGGTGCTGATCGGTTTCATCGTCGCCGCCTCGATGCGCGTCGCCCACCACGCCGAGCTGCTGGCGGAGAAGGTCGGCGACCCCTACGGCACCATGATCCTGACCCTCGCCGCGGTCCTGGTGGAAGTGGTGATCCTGGCGATCATGATGAGCAACGAGGCCTCGCCGACCCTGGTGCGCGATACCATCTATTCGGCGGTGATGCTCGACATCAACGGCATCCTCGGCCTGGCCGCGCTGATGGGCGGGATCAAGCATGGCGAGCAGGCCTACAACGACGACTCGGCGCGCTCCTACAGCGTGATGATCCTCACCGCCATGGGCGTGTCGATGGTGGTGCCGGAGTTCATCCCCGAAGCGAAATGGAAGCTCTACTCGGCCTTTACCATTGGCGCCATGGTGCTGTTGTACACCCTGTTCCTGCGCATGCAGGTCGGTGCCCACAGCTACTTCTTCAGCTACAGCTACCCGGAAAAACGCCGTAAGAAAGAACCGACGGAAGACCAGCCAGAGCCTGTCAGCCTGGCGTTCTCCATCGCCACCCTGGTGTTCGGCGTGGTGCTGATCGGCGCCTTGGCGGAGGTGATGTCCAAGACTCTCGACCTGGGGCTGGAAGGCACGGGCGCGCCGCCGGTGATCACGGCGATCCTGGTGGCGGCGATTTCCGCGGCGCCGGAGATCCTCACGGCCCTGCGCGCGGCGTTAGCCAATCGCATGCAGTCGGTGGTCAACATTGCGTTGGGCGCGTCGCTGTCGACGGTGATCCTGACGGTGCCGGTGATGGAGGCCATGGCGCTCTACACCGGCCAGCCGTTCCAGATGGCGATGACCCCGGTGCAGACGGTGATGATCTTCATCACCCTGATCGTCAGCGCGATCAACCTCAACGACGGTGAGACCAATGCCATCGAAGGCATGACCCACTTCGTGCTGTTCGCGACCTTTATCATGTTGTCGTTACTGGGTCTTTGAAGAGCATCGCGAGCAAGCTCGCTCCTACATCCGGCGTGATTCATTCTGGAAATGATCGGAACCGGTTCCCTGTAGGAGCGAGCTTGCTCGCGATAACACCGGATCAGGCGCCGCCGATCAACTCCCGGGCCGCCTGGCTGTGATCGGCAATCAACCCCTTCAGGTCCAACCCTTCGACCTGTCCGTCAATCACCCGCCACTGGCCGCCGACCATCACCCGGTCCGCGCGGTCCGCGCCGCACAGCAGCAACGCCGACAACGGATCATGGCTGCCGGAGAAGCGCAGCTCATCGAGCTTGAACAGCGCCAGGTCGGCCTGTTTGCCCACGGCCAGCTCGCCGATATCGCTGCGCCCCAGCAACCGTGCCGAACCCCGGGTGGCCCAGCCCAGCACCAACTCCGGGGTGATCTTCTCGGCGCCGTAACGCAGGCGCTGCAGGTACAGGGCCTGGCGGGTTTCGAGAATCATGTTCGAGGCGTCGTTCGAGGCTGAGCCATCCACGCCCAGGCCCACAGGCGCGCCGGCGTCGGTCAGTTCCAGGGTCGGGCAGATGCCCGAGGCCAGGCGCATGTTGGAACTCGGGCAGTGACAGATGCCGGTCCCGGCCGCGCCAAGGCGGGCGATTTCATCCGGGTTGAAATGGATGCCGTGGGCCAGCCAGGTCCGCGGGCCGAGCCAGCCGACGCTGTCCAGGTAGTCCACGGTGCGCAGGCCGAAACGTTGCAGGCAGAAGTCTTCCTCGTCGAGGGTTTCCGCCAGGTGGGTGTGCAGGCGCACGTCGAGTTTTTCCGCCAGCTCGGCACTGGCCGCCATGATCTCTGGGGTCACCGAGAACGGCGAGCAGGGCGCCAGGGCGATCTGGATCTGCGCGCCGGCGCCGCGTTGGTGGTACTCGGCGATCAGCCGCTGGCTGTCGGCGAGAATCACCTCGCCCTGCTGCACGGTCTGTTGCGGCGGCAGGCCGCCATCCGCTTCGCCGAGGCTCATGGAACCGCGGGTGAGCATGGCGCGCATGCCCAGTTCGCGCACGCTGGCCACCTGCACGTCGATGGCGTTTTCCAGGCCCTCGGGGAACAGGTAGTGGTGGTCGGCGGCGGTGGTGCAGCCTGACAGCAGCAGTTCGGCCAACGCCACTTTACTGGCCAGGGCGAGTTTCTCCGGGGTCAGCCGGGCCCAGACCGGGTACAGGGTTTTCAGCCAGGGAAACAGCGGCTGGTTGACCACCGGCGCCCAGGCGCGGGTCAGGGTCTGATAGAAGTGGTGATGGGTGTTGATCAGCCCCGGCAGCAGCACGTGCTCGCGGGCATCGAAGACCTGTCCACAGGGCTGGGCGGGTTGCTGCCCGGCGCCGAGCACTTCGACGATCAGGCCGTCTTGCAGCACCAGGCCGCCACGGGCGTCGAGGGCATTGCCAGTGAAAATGGCGAGGGGATTTTTTAACCAGGTACGGGTCGCAGGCATGGTGGCCGGCTCCTCTGAAAGTGGGTTCAGGTTAGCCAGCTCAGTGTTGCCCTGTCTGCTGATCCAGGGTCGCCGCGGGGGCGAGGTGCGCAGTTTACGGGGAGACCGCTGCGCGGTCTATCGCGGGCAAGCCTCGCTCCTACAGGCGGTCACTGTAGGCGCGAGGCTGGCCCGCGATAACGTCCTGTAGCCGCTACCGAAGGCTGCGCTCGACCACGAAGAGGGCGCTGCGATGTCGACAGCGGCTACAGGTGCAGGCTTACCAGGGAATGGTCTCGCCCTTGTAGTTGACGAAATGGTGCCCGCCCTTGCCGGTATAGGCATTGATCTGCTCGATCAGGCCGCGGGTGCTGGTCTCGACGTCGATGTCGGCGCCTTCGCCGCCCATATCGGTCTTCACCCAACCCGGGTGCAGCGACAGCACGGTGAGCTTCTGCTCGAGCTGGGTCACGAAGCTGTTGGTCATGGAATTCAGCGCCGCCTTGCTGGCCTTGTACAGCGCCAGCTCCGGCGCGTCGGGCATGGTCACGCTGCCCAGCACCGAACTCATGAACGCCAGCACGCCGCTGTCCGGGCGGATCTGCGGGGCGAAACGCTGGGCCAGGTTGATCGGCGCCACGGCGTTGGTGAAGAACAGCTGGCCGACTTCCGCCAGGGTCGCCTTGCCCGGCGTCTGGTCGTCCGGCCCCTTGACCCCGGCGTTGACGAACAGCAGGTCGAACACTTCGCCTTTGAGCTTCTGGTTCAGGGCGATCACCGCCTGCTGGTCGTCCATGTCCAGCTGTTCGATGCGGACCGGACCCAGGGCCTTGAGCGCCTCGGCTTTTTGCGGATTGCGCACGGTGGCGGTGACCTGCCAGCCAGCGTCCAGCAGGCGTTGCACCAGGCCCAGGCCCAGGCCTCTGGAGGCGCCGATGATCAGTGCGGTTTTTGGCGTAGACATGCAGGGATTCCTTGATGAGTGAAGATCATGGATTTAAGGGGCAACGCCGCTGCCGATCGCGCCGAGGCTGAAGCCCAGGCGTTGCGCGGTCTTGATGTAGAGCGCCAGCTGCACCCTGTCGCTGGGGTAATCACGATAGCCGTTGGCGGTGCGTTGCGCCGCAATCAATCCGCGCTGCTCGTAGAAGCGCAGGGTATCGCGGCTGACGGCGCAGGCCTGGGCACGTTCACCGATGCGCATGCAGGAGTCTCGGAAGGGCTTGACCCTGGAGCATACTCCAGGCTTTAGCCTGCGTGCTCCTTGAATATCCGGAGCGATCCTTTATGTGGAGCACAGCGCAATACCGTCAATTGGTGCGGGCCAGCGGTTGGTACGACCTGATCGTCACCGCCGCCTTTGTCACCCCCTGGAGCTTTCTCGCCCTGCACGGGCTGATGCAGCAGTGGAGCCAGGCCTTCAACCTGCCCGGCGACCTGCCGCCGTTCGCGCCCATGCATCTGCTGATGGTCAACCTGATGGGCTCGATCGTCTGCGTGTGGTCGGTGCTGCGCATCCGCGATCCGCAGCTGGCCTTCGGACGCTACGACGCCGCCGGCCGGCTGCTGTTCTCCACCTGGCAGATCTACGCCCTGGCCCACGGCGGCACGGCCTTGATCGGCGTGATCCTGTTTTTCGAACTGGCCTGGGCGGTGGCGCAGTTGTGGCCGGTTCGCGGGGAGCAGCGGGCGATTCCTGGCAGGGCCTGAAGCATGGTCGGACGGCCGGATCCCACGGGGGCAGGAGCCGGCAGCTCGGCGAGGGCGTCGCAGCGAACGCAGGGGATGAGCAAGGCCGTCCATAACCCGATCCACTGGACGTCTGCCGCGATCAGTCCTTTCCGGCGCTGGCTAATCGAACTGCAACGCATTGGTCAGGTCGCCCATGGGGGACTGTTCCCGGGCGGCCATGGCCTCGTCACGCAGTTTCAGGCCATCGAGCTTTTCCAGGTCGAAGACCCGGGTCACTAGGCGCAGGATCGATGCGGTGTCATACACCGTGTGATCCACCGTCCCCTTGCGGGCGAAGGGCGATACCACCAGGGCCGGAATACGGCTGCCCGGGCCCCAGCGATCGCCCTTGGGCGGAGCCACGTGATCCCACCAGCCGCCGTTCTCGTCGACCGTGACAATCAGCACCATGTTGTTCCACTGCGGACTGTCCTGCAGGGTCTTGATCGCGCGGACCAGATGCCGGTCGCCCGCGGCGACGTCTGTGTACCCGGCATGCATGTTGAGGTTGCCCTGGGGCTTGTAGAAGCTCACGCTCGGCAGCTTGCCGGCCAGGGCGTCGGCGAAGAACCGGTTCGTCGACGGGTCGTCGCCCAGGCCGCCATCGCGCAGGCGCCTGGCGCGTTCACCGGGGTGCTCCGGGCCTTGCTGCCGGAAGTAGTTGAAGGGCTGGTGGTGGTACTGGAAGTTGGGGATTTTCGGGATCGCGCCCGAGCCGCTGAACTCATCCAGGGTGGCCTGCCAGCCACCGGCGTACCAGGCCCAGTCGATGTTCCTTTTCGACAGCTTGTCGCCAATGTGCTCGTGGCTTTGCGGAACCAGCACGAAGGGCAGGTCCGGTCTGGAATAGTCCGGTCGTTGTGGGTCGCGTTGCCAGGTCGGCCAGTAGGGCGGCGCGAAGGTGTTGACCGCATAACCGTCCGGGGTGAGCGCGCAGGGGCCGAACTGGGCGGGGCCGTCCATGGCACTGGCGGGCGAGTCGGCCAGGGGCCTGAGCCGCGGGTCGCTGGGGTCGTCGCTGTGCAGGTTGGCGATCTTCACCTTGGCCACCGAGTTGCGGGCGTTCGGATAGTGCGGCACCGCCGCCGAGATCAGGTATTGGTGGTTCAGGTACGAACCGCCAAAGGCGCCCTGGAAGAAGTTGTCGCAGAGCACGAACTGCCGCGCGATATCCCACAGGCGAAGGGCATAGCGGCTTTGCCTGTAGTGCCCCATCGTCAGGCCGCCGGAGTCGGACCAGGCGGCGAACCGGTCATTCATGCCACCGTTGATCTGCATCTGGTTCTGGTAGAACTCGTGGGACAAATCGCGGGTCACCAGGCTCAGCGGGAGGTCCTCGGCATTCGGGCCTTTGAGGGCGAACGGCGCGTTCGGCAGGTCCTGCTGAAATGGCACGCCAGCGGGATAGGTCACGCCATCCGCGGTCTGCGGTCCCAGATGCAGGGTGCCGCCCCAGACCGGGGGCAGGATTTGCAGCAGGCTGCCGTCGCGGTCGCGCTGCTGGTAAGCGGCGGGCTTGAGGCTGGAAAGAGGCTGCTCGAGGCCGGGGAAATCGGCGAACAGGTTGTTGAAGCTGCGGTTCTCGGCATAGATCACCACCACCGTCTTGACGTGCTTGCGCAGTGACCTGTCCAGTTCGGCAGCGGACAGTGGGCGCTTGCCCGGTGTAGGGGGCGCATCGCTGTTGGGCGTGCAACCGTTGAGCGCGGCGCCGGCACCCAGTACCGCGGTACCGGCGAGAAAGTGGCGACGACTGGGATCGATCGGGGTGTCAGGGTTTTCAGGGTCGTTGTGGCTCATTACAGGTATTCCTCCGAAGTTGCAGGGCATCCTCATGGCTCGTTGAAACTCATGTCGCTAGCGCTGGGGGTGCGGCTGGCGCGCTTGTCATGAATGCAGCGCCGGCTATCGAGCGGACGCGTGGGGAGTGCGGCGCTGAGGTCTGCCATGAGCGAGTTGCCGAATGCTTGAAATCCATCAGCTATGAGGGAGGCCCCGGGCAGGGCCTCCCTGGTTAGCCAGCGAGGTCAGAATTTGTAAACGAAGCTGGCGGTGTAGGTACGCGGAGCGGAAGGGAACACCAGGGTCGAGTCGAACAGGTTGGCGGAAGTGAAGTACTTCTCGTTGAACAGGTTGTTGACGGTAAACAGCGCTTCCCAGGACTTCTCGGAATAGCCCACCGAGCCGTTCCATACGGTGTAGTCAGGCAGCTTGATCTGCTTCTGGTTGTCCGCCCATTGCTCGTCTACCCAGGTGAAGCCCAGGCTGGCGTTCACACGGCCACCCCAAGGGGTCGGCTGGGTGTAGTTGCCATACAGGCTGGTTACCCACTCCGGTACGCCGCCACGATCGTACTCGCCACCCAGTACCTGGCCGGTCGGGTCGAAGAAGCGGAAGCCATAGAGTTGCGACGGATCCAGGCCATAGGCTTGGGCGACAGCGGCGGTATTGAGCACGGTGAAAGGCTGCCCTTTCTCACGCACCTTCTGTTTGGTCGCCGAGGCCGTCATGGAGAAGTTCTGGTTGAGCATCCAGCGCAACTCACCTTCGTAACCCTTGCCGTTGACCAGCACAGTGCTGCCGTTTTGCGAGTCGCGGTAGGTCTTCTCCTGGTCGTAGTAGGCCAGCGCGGCGTAGACGTTGCCGTTCTCGCTGTTGTACTTGATGCCGTACTCGCGCAGTTTCGAGTCCTGCAGGTAGTTGCCGCTGGAGACGTCCGACGCTGTTACGCCGCCTGCCTGGTTGGACGACAGCGCGGTCGACTCGGCGTAGGTGAAGTAAGGGATGAACCCCCACGGCGTCTTGTACGAGAGGCTGGCACTGAACGAGTCAGTGGTGTTGTGGTTGGTGGCTTTGTCCGGACGCCCGTCGCCATTGGCATCGCGGACCAGATCGCCATTGGTGGCCTGGGCCTTCTCCTTGGCCTTGGCGTCGTAGTAGTCGAAGCGGTAGCCCAGCAGCAGGTTCCAGTTCTGCCAGTTCATGTCGGACAGCATGAACGCGCCGGTGTTTTTGGTGATGGATGCGCTCTGGGTGTTGAAGTTGCGTCGGTACATGCCGGGAGCGATCTCGACGTTGCCGGTATGACCGATGTCGAAGCTGTCGTCCGGTGTCGGCCCGACGTTCAGGTCGCGGCGGTCGAGGATTTCATCGAGGTAGGACTCACGGTCGATGGCGCTGTAGTAGCGATAGTTGACGCCGACGACGTTGGACGTGCTGACCTCCCCGATCTGCAGCGGGAAGCTCAGGCTGACTTTGTCTTCCCAGGTGTAGGCATCGTAGTCGGCGGTGAAGCCATAGCTGGTGTATTTGTTGTGGTCCAGGGAGTCGTAGAAGAACTGGTTCTTGAGCTCCATGTCATTGTCCAGCGACCAGATAAGGTCGAAGTACGCCGTGGCGGCCTTGCTTTCGCCCTTGTCCTTCTTGTCGGTGAACACCTTGTTGCGGTCGAGCTTGGTGGTCCCGGGGTTGCTCAGTGCCGCGTTCGGGTCTTTCGGGTCGAAGAAGCAGTTGCTGTAGTTCAGGCAGAAAACGTCCAGCTTGGAGTTGCCGCTGCCCGGTGGAAAACCGACGCCCGGGCTGATGTTGTTGCGTACATCGTCAGGGAACAGCACATCGCCCCTTGAGCTCATCTTGGACGGCGCGCCGGTGATGTAGGTGTCGTGGTCGATCAGGTCCTGGGTGACCCGGTTCCATCCGGGGTTCTGGATGCGCTTGGCCTTCAGGTACTGGCCGCCGAACTCGGTCCGCAGGTTGTCGGTGAGGTCCATGTCGAAGGCGATCTGGCCGATGGTCGACTTGGGTTCGACGTTGTCGAAGTAGCTTTTCGAGTCCTCCTGCTCGAAGAAACCATAGACACCGCCCTGGCGCCCCCCCAGCTCGAAGGGCGAGCCGCCTTCGGCGGTGGTGATGTACTGGTCATAGGAACCCACGGTCACACCGAATTGCCCGGTAGGTTTTTCGATGAACTTGGAGGTCGCCGACTTCGAGGATTTCGGGTTGAAGTTCATGTAGCCGCCGACCTTGCCGGCACCGTAGATGGGGGAAACCGGGCCACGCACGATATCGACCGAACTGGCGGCGCGGATCGGCGTTGCATAGTTGCCAGGGTTCTCTACCCGCTTGAACCCCCGGAAGTAGTTATCCGCGGCATCGCCACGCAGGCTCAGTGCCCCCGGCACCCCGAAGAAGGAGCTGGTGTAGGCTCCCGGGGCGAGGCGAACCAGGTCGTTGATGTCGCGCAAGCCGTAGTTTTCGATCAGGTCGGACGACACATCCGACACCGAGCGTGGGGTTTCGGCGATGGACTTGCCCAGGCCGAAAACGCTCTTCACCGGCTGGCTGGGCATGATGCCCATGGTGTCTTCGACACTCTCCTTGAGAATGTAGTCCTCAAGCTCGACCGTCTCTTTCTGATCTTCGGCCATGGCCTGTCCGCCGAGAATCTGCACAGCAGCCGCAACTGCCAGGGCCAGTTTTTGCGGGTGACGCCAGTTATATGTACCCATGGAACACTCCCCTACTACATTTGCTTTTATGTAAAAGTTGTTGAACAACAGGCGAGTGCGTACGGGCAGAAACACAAACTGTTCCTGCCGTACTTGCACAGCCTTCTAGAGCAAGTTGAAGTTCGCTTACTTCTTCTCTGAGGTCATTTCCGGATGAATACGCAAACTGTCGCCGACCCGCGGCTTATTGCCGATGGCGGCAATCTTCGGCAACGACTCCAGAACGATTTCCAGGCACACCGGATTAAGCCGTGGGTAAACTTCGCGAATGGTGTCCCATGTCCAGTTACCCAGGCCTTCGGCTGGATTGGAGATGGCGATCAGCGAGGCATAGTTGATCCCGGCCATGCGCGCATAGATCACTTCCGACCCCACGCTCATGGTCACCAGGTCGCCCCCCATCTTGGCCAGCATGCGCACTTCCGCAGCCGTTTCGAAACGCCCGCCGCGGGTTTGCATGATCACCCCGCTCTTGTGCAGGTTGATCCCGGCGACGGGAGCATCTCCACGATTCAGGCGTTTCTGCGTCTCATCGATCAGGATGTCGCGAAGAGTGGGATCCATGGCTGGCGTGTAGCGCGGAACCGGATGGTCGCCCTTGCGGTAGATGGCATCCGGCAGCGCCAGTGGCCGGTCGATGTTGAAGTCGATGACATCATCGGCCACCACCAGATCGTGGAGCTTCATTGCCGGGTTGATACCACCGGCTGTTGCCCCACCAATCGCATCTTTAACCCGTAGCTGGTAAAGGGCAGCCCAGGTTTCGACGATCTTTCCGTCGCCATGCATATTGATGTAATAGAACGGAACGTTTTTATAGTTGCCGCAATAGATAGTTGGGGAAGTTCCGGCTGGAGTTTCAAGGGTGAAGGACTCCTTGAGTTTTCCGGACTTCAACATGGCATCGTTGATGAATGTACCGCCAATCACCGCAATATCGGCTTTGCACGGAACCGCGGGGGTCGCGGCCCAGGCCGTTACCGATAAGCATCCAAGTAATAAACCCAGGAGGATTTTCATGAAACACCTCTTCACTTAGTTGTAAGTCCTGCCGTTTCTCAGGCAAGGCGTGGCCGTCATGCGGGTTGGTTGAATGTCAGCCAACGGGCATTGGTGTTAAGCATCAGCGCCGGCAACGCGCTGGCTGTATGGTTATTGTCCGAACCGGTAAACAGCGGCTTCAGTCGCCAGGAAGTGTTTTCAAGCAACGAGTGCGGTTATCAACGACATCCGCTTGTCAGTGCTCGATCGCGCTTCTTGGGTCATGGCTCAGTTTGTTGTATGGCGTTCACCAGGCCGGGTCATGAGTTCAGTGTCCCGGCAGGGTCTGCGAATACAGCTCCCAGTTTCCCGTCAGCGCGTTGATCACTGTGCTGCCCACTCGATAGGCCGCCTCGAGCGAGGGCTGCATACCGACGAAACCCGCCTGGTCATGAGCCATGCTTTGCGCGGCGCTCATGCCGGGTGGCTGCATGGTGTAGTTACTGGCGGTACGCAATACCAGCACGCGGTCCAGGTCCACCTTCGCCGCTTTGTTCAGGAAACTGAGGGACTGCAGGGTTCCGGTGTCCTCCATGGCGGAAGTCACGAATTGCCCTTTGCCGTCGGTCCAGTACTTGACCCAGTCACCGGCCCAGTCGTTGAGCCGCTTGCCGTGCCAGAACGTCGAGGAGGCGAGGTTGTCGCCTTTCATGACCCTGGCCGGCAGAACGGCTTGGGGGAAGCCCTTGAACTGTTGCCGAAACGCTGCCAGTTCCTTGTTTTCTACCAGTGGGACGTCCTTTGTCAGGTTGTAGGCCCAATCCACCAGTCGACCATTGAGCTTGTAGACTTCGCCGATGCTGTCCGAACGTGGCTGGGCATAAGGCGTTGCGCGAAAGAACGGGGTGTAGCCGGTTTTCCAGTCTTTGGGGATTTCCCGCGCATCGATCTCGTGCGCCAGGTCACCGTCCACCACATAGTTGGCCCATGCCGCCGAACCGATGGAGCCCTTGTGCGGATTGATGCCGGCAATGCCCGCGACCAGCCAGTACGCCTTGCTCAAGTCAAAGCGTGGATCCATGCCCAGGGCCATTACCGACGCTGCCGCACGGGCAGTGCCCATGCCGGTCACCGTTGCCAGGACGCCGGTTTCAGGGTTCAGGCATACGTCATGAAAACCCTGGGCGAGCGGCATGCACTGATTCAGGCCGGCGCGTTCACGCCAGAACTGAAACTCGCCAGGGTTGTCTCCCTGATCCTGGCCGACCTCGAACATGCTCAGAACTACAGCCTTGATCTGAATCGGCTGCTCGGCGGCCTGGGTTGCTCCGGCTGCGCCCAGGCAGCACAGCGCGGCAGCGAGTGCGCCACTGGTTGTACGTGTCGTCATCGTCTTGATTCCTTGGCAGAGGGCGTGCGCTCCGCGCGCACCCTCCACGGGCTTATTTCAGGTCGAACCTGACCGTCTGTTTAGCGCGCTGCTCAACTGCTGCGCCATTGACCATTCGCGGCTGGAACTTCCAGCGTTTCACCGCGCTGATCGCGGCCTCGTCGAACAGCTTGCGTGGTTTCGACTCGAGGACCTTGGCACTGGCAACCGTGCCGTCCGGGCGGATCGCAAGTTCCAGCACCACATAGCCCTCGATCTTGGCCTGTCGGGCATCACGCGGATAAACCGGTGCCTGCTGATCCAGGGCGACCGCGTCGGTGCTGCTCGACGGTGCGGGCGGTGGCGGCGGTGGAGTAACCGGTGGTGGCGGTGTCGGCGCGGGTGGCGGCGGCACTGGCTGTTGCGGTTTGGGCTCCGGTTTGGGTTTCGGCTTCTCCGGCGTGACCTTTTTCGCCGGCGCAGGCTTTTTCACCGGCGCAGGCGGCGGTGGAGGGGGAGGCGGCGGAGGCGGCGCAGGTGGTGGGGGCGGTGGCGGTGCAGGCGGTGGCGGAGGAGGGACTTGCACCATGGTCACCTTAGTCACCTTCGGAGGCTCCTCAACTACCGGCTGCTTGGCCTCGATCAGGCTCAGCAACGTGATACCCAATGCAACCGCCAGCACAGCCAGGCCGATAGCCGCCGGCATCGACAGGTGATGGTCGACATGATGGTCGTCAGAGGCCCACAAGGCCCCTCGCCGTACGTTGGGGGTCAGGTCGTTCATCAGTTTTGCGTCGCCAGGCCAATAGCACTGATACCGGCAGCGCGTACCAGATCCATTGTGTGCACGATGCTTTCATATTGGGTGCCACGATCGCCGGCGATCACTACATCCAGTTTTCCGCTGTTCTGCATCTCGGTGAGCCGGCTCGTCAGTTGCTCGTCGCTGATGGGCTGGCCATCGACAAACAAGCCACCGTCGTTGGCGACGCCGATATTGAGCGTTACCGACTCGATTGCTTCTTGCGAGGAAGACTGCGGCAACTCCAGGGTAATGCCCGTGCCCTGGATCATCTCGATCATGATGAGTACGAAGAACACCAACAGAAACATCATCACGTCGATCATCGGAATGATTTCGATGCGGGCTTTCTCTTCATGTCCGAGATAGTTTGATCTCTTGCTAGCCATGATTATTTCTCCGAGTGGCGTAGGTATTAATCAACCCTTGGCCAAGCGCCCAACCAGCATGGACTTGATCAGTTCCATCTGATTGACGACCAGGCGGATACGCTTGTTGAAGTGATTGAGAAAAATCACGCAGACGATGGCGATGCATAAACCGACAGCGGTGGCGACCAGTGCATGGGCAATAGGCCCGGTTACCGAACTGACTTTCTGCGATGTATTGGCCGCCAATACACTGAATACCTGGATCATGTGAATGATGGTGCCGAGCAGTCCAAGCAGCGGACCTAAAGTTACACAGGTATCCAGTACCCACAGATTGCGATCCAGTCGCGGAATCTGAATCATGATGGTTTCATCGATATCCCGCTCCAGTGCCTCTTCGGACTTGCCGTGAGACTCCACCGCGGCCAATACCAACTTGCCTTGGGCACTTTTACTGTAGTGATCTGCAACTTTCTTGACGTCGGCCAGGTTGTCCTGGTCTACCCGCTTCAAATCCAGATCAAGACTTTGTCCCAGTTTGATACTCGTACTGAAGAAGAAGTAGCGTTCGATGATCACGGCGATCCCGATGATGAATACCACCACCATCAGGGGAATGAGCCCCCAAGAGTCTTTGGAGTACTGAATGACATCTTCTAACATGTGAAATCCTTCATTAACGTTGAGATACATGCTCGGTAGCGGGTACTGGACCGGCGTTGCGAGGCCTTGGTGCAGGTGCTCGACACGCCTCTGTGGAGGGCCAGGTGGAACGAGCGAAGGGGTCTTTGCAAAAACCTGACCAACAGTTCAGCTTAAACCTTTCAGCATGTATAAAATCTTCGAAAACAGCTCTAAATCGGCAATTTTGGCTGAGAAAGAATGGTTTCTTCCTGACGAGCGGTTTTGGTCGGGACAAATGGCTTGAGATCGATTTTCAATACGTGGCCGCAGGGGCCTTTGTATCCGCCCCAACATGAAACGCCTCGCACCGTTTTGTGTCTGTTACTCGGCGTCAGGATTCGGATACAAGAGCTGGCCTGTCGCTGGAAGTGCTTGAAAACAGGCTCAATATCTCGAAATGAAACGGTCCTCGTCAGCCTGGATGACCGGGTGTTCGGCTGCCTGCAAGGTCGTACCGGTATGAAGGGATCGCCTGCTTGAAGCAGGGATCTGCGGTCTCTCCGATACAATGCGCAGGGGGAAAACCGGGCGAAACTTGATCGGGCCGTGGCTGAAGATTCCATAAGCCGTGGCCGGGGCCTTTCGCTGGTCCGGCTGTTCTGGGCAAAGGTCAATCTTGTTGATTGCATGCATACCCCTGGCTTTGGTTCTGATAAATAAAAAACCGGCGATGAATGACTTCGCCGGAAAAGACATCCTTGTCTGTGGAGGAAAACTCTTCACCTCTTTAGTAAGAAGTGAAATCGAATAAAAAAGTCGACAACAGTTACCCGTGTCGACATAAAGCACAGCCTGCTACTTCATCAATAGCCTGCAGTGCTAGGAGTCCGGCCACTTGGGAGATAAGCCGGAAATCGGTGGAGCCGATACTGGAATAAGTAGGCAGGACTCAGATCTTTCTATATGACCGATTTCTGCATTGGGAACAGATAACCTTGTAATAGATAATCCAGTCTTTCTTTAGCCTGAGTGCTCATGCGACGAGTGATAACCCGGGGCGGTGTAATGCACTTCTTCAATTGTAAGAAAACAAATGGTTCTGCCTGTGAATATCGTGTGCGGTTACTTCAGCTGAGGACAAACCTGTCTGTTCAAAGTGTTCGTCAGTCGTCGAAATTAAAATGGAACTCACGTCCAGAAAAGCTAACCCTTGGGTCAGCTTAATCGTTTAAGCAGGAAGCGGGCCAATTTCCCGGGAGGGGCCGGAGTAGAGGGTTTCCGGGCGAAAAGTAAATGACCTTGGCCGCGGATTCAGGGATAAGCGGTTGCTATTCGGCAGTCGAGTGGCTGTTTCCACTTGTGGCTGCGCACTCAAGCGGCGCCTGCTGCGCGGGTTTGGGGCGCCATTCATCCGTCCTTGTCAGGCAGAAGTCATGCACGTTGGGTGATAGGGACCGCTAGCCCTTTCTGATGGCAGTTGCCTGGGCCTAGGCCGGGGGCTGAGGGGAGGTGTTGCGAGGTGGGGGCATGGGCTGTCAGGCAGCCCATGCCGATAGTGAAAAGTCTTCGATCAGTGACCTGCCTGCCACGGCTGCCCCAGCGACACCGGCGCATACAGGCGGGTGCGCAGCGCATCACGGGACAGCAGCACCAGCACCAGGATGGTCGCGGCATACGGCAGCATCGCCAGCAGGTTCGAGGGAATCGCCAGGCCCAGGCCCTGCGCCACCAGATGCAGGATGCTGGCGAGGCCGAACAGGTAGGCGCCGAGCAGCAGGCGCCACACGCGCCAGCTGGCGAACACCACCAGCGCCAGGGCGATCCAGCCGCGACCGGCGCTCATGTTTTCCGCCCACATCGGTGTGTAGGCCAGGGACAGGTAAGCCCCGGCCAGGCCGGCCATGGCGCCGCCGAACAGCACCGCCAGGGTACGTACCCGCAGCACCGGCAGGCCCATGGCGCTGGCCGCGTCGGGGTTTTCGCCGACTGCCTGGATGATCAGGCCGACCCGGCTTTTCAGGATCACCCAGGCCACCCCGGCGAACAGGGCAAAGGACAGGTAGACCAGCAGGTCCTGGGCAAACAGCATGCGTCCGATCAGCGGGATCTCGCTCAGCAGCGGAATCGCCATGGGCTCGAATCCGGCCAGGGGTTTACCGACCCAGCTGGCGCCGACGAAACTCGACAGCCCGACACCAAAGATGGTCAGGGCCAGGCCGGTGGCCACCTGATTGGCGTTGAACACCAGCGCCACCAGGGCGAACAGCGATGACAGCAGCATCCCGGCGAGCATCGCCAGCAGTACGCCGAGCCACAGGTTGCCGCTGTTCAGGGCGACGATAAAACCGATCACCGCGCCAAACAGCATCATGCCTTCCTGGCCGAGGTTGAGGACGCCGCTCTTTTCGCAGATCAGTTCGCCCAGGGCCACCAGCAGCAGCGGCGTACCGCAGCGGATCATGGCGTAGAAAATATTGCTCAACAGATCGATATCCATCACAGCGCTCCTGCCTGTACGGAAGGGTTGGCGGCGCGACGTGCCCAACGCAGGTTCAGGCGTGGCCGATAGAGAATCAGCACGTCACTGGCCAGCAGGAAGAACAGCATCATGCCCTGGAACAACTGGGTGATGGCTTGCGGCAGGTTGAGGCTCATCTGCGCGTTCTCGCCACCGATGTACAGCAGCGCCATCAGCAGGCTGGAAAACAGAATGCCGATGGGGTGCAGGCGGCCGAGAAAGGCCACTGTGATCGCCGCATAGCCGTAGCCGGGCGACACCTGGGGCACCAGTTGGCCGATGGGGCCGGTGACTTCGCACACCCCGGCCAGACCGGCCAGCCCACCGCTGATCAGCAGCGCCAGCCAGATCAGGCGTTTCTCGCGAAAACCGACGAAGCCGGCGGCGCGTTTGTCCAGGCCCAGCACCTTGATCTGGAACCCGACGAAGCTCTTTTGCAGCAGCACCCACACCGCCACCAGGGCCAGCAGGGCGAAATACACCCCGGCATGCACCCGGCCATCTTCCAGGAGCAGCGGCAGGCGGCTGGCATCACCGAACATCGCCGACTCGGGGAAGTTGAACCCGGCCGGGTCTTTCAGCGGCCCGTGCACGCAATACAGCAGCAGGTTCAGGGCGATGTAGTTGAGCATGATGCTGGTGAGGATTTCATTGGCATTGAAGTGCGTGCGCAACCAGGCGGTGAGCCCGGCCCAGGCGGCACCGGCCAGGGTGCCGGTGAGCAGGATCAGCACCAGCGCCCAGCGGCTTTGCAGGTCGATGATGTTCACCGCCAGCGCGCTGCCGGCCAGGGCGCCGAGCAGCAATTGGCCTTCGGCGCCGATGTTCCAGATCCGCGCCTGATACGCCACGGCCAGGCCGAGGGCACAGAGCAGGATCGGCAGTGCCTTGACCAGCAGTTCGGAGACGCCATACAGGTCGCTGATCGGGGCGATCAGCAAGGTGTGCAAGGTTTCCAGCGGGTCGTGGCCCAGGGCGATGAACAGCAGCGAGCCGCAGCCCAGGGTCAGGACCGCGGCCAGCAGCGGCGAGCACCAGAGCATCAGGCGCGATTGCTGGCCGCGGGGTTCGAGAGAAAGCAGCATAAATAAAGAGCTCCGTTACGCGGGCTGAGCAGATAAGTGGACGGGGGGATCGAACTGGCCGGCCATCCAGCCGCCGACCTCGATCAGGCTGGTGTCCGCGGTGGCCTTGAGCGCCGACAGGCGACCGCTGCACAGGGCCGCCAGGCGATCGCTGATCTGGAACAGTTCATCGAGGTCTTCGGAGATCACCAGGATCGCCGCCCCCGCATCGCGCAGGGCCACCAGGGCCCGATGGATAGTCGCGGCGGCGCCGACGTCGACGCCCCAGGTCGGGTGCGCGGCGATCAGCAGCCTGGGGCGCTGGAGGATTTCCCGGCCGAGGATGAATTTCTGCAGGTTGCCTCCGGACAGGCTGCGGGCGGCGGTCTGGCTGTCCGGAGTTTTCACCGCAAAGCGGCGGATGATGTCTTCGGCCAGGGCCAGCACTTTGCCGCGCTGAATCAGGCCTTTGCTCACCAGCCCTTGCTGGAAGGCGGTCAGCAGGGCGTTGTCCGCCAGGCTCAGTTCCGGCACGGCGCCGTGGCCCAGGCGCTCGGCCGGGACGAACGCCAGGCCCAGCCCGCGGCGGGCGTCGGGGCGCAGGTGGGCGACGGCTTGCCCGGCGAAGCGCAGGGTGGCGCCTTGGGCGCGGCCAAGGCGCTGTTCGCCGCTGAGCAGGGCCAGCAGTTCGTCCTGGCCGTTGCCGGCGACCCCGGCGATGCCGACGATTTCCCCGCTGCGCACGTCCAGGTCGATGTCCTTGAGCGAGCAGCCGAACGGATCCGGGTTGGGCCAGGACAGCTTCTGGACTTGCAGGAAGGCGTCGCCGCCCTTGGCCTTCGGGTAATCGGTGATCAGGCCCGCGGCTTCGCCGACCATCAGCCGCGCCAGTTCCTGGTCCGAGCATTGCGCGGGTATGCAGTGCCCGGCCACCCGGCCGCCGCGCAGCACCGTGGCGCTGTGGCACAGGGCGCGGACTTCGCCGAGCTTGTGGCTGATGAACAGAATGCTGCAGCCTTCGCTGGCCAGGCGGCGCAGGGTGACGAACAGTTCGTCGGCCTCCTGGGGCGTCAGCACCGAGGTTGGTTCGTCGAGGATCAGCAGGCGGATGTCCTGCATCAGGCAGCGAATGATCTCCACCCGCTGGCGCTCGCCGATGGACAGGCTGTGCACCAGGCGTTCCGGCTCCAGGGCCATGCCGTAGCGCTGCGAAACCTGGCGGATCTTCGGCTCCAGCTGCTTCGGCGTGCCGGCTGCGGCGCCCATGGCCAGGGCGATGTTCTGCGCCACGCTCAGGGTCTCGAACAGCGAGAAATGCTGGAACACCATGCCGATCCCCAGGCTGCGCGCCTGGGCCGGATTGCGCATGAGCTGATGCTGCCCCTGCCAGATCAGCTCGCCCGAGTCGGCCTGGGTCACCCCGTAGATGATCTTCATCAGGGTGCTTTTGCCGGCGCCGTTTTCACCGAGCAGGGCATGGATCTCCCCGGGCTGGATACTCAGGTCGATCCCGTCGTTGGCCAGGCAACCGGGATAACGCTTGGTGATCCTGCGTAGTTGCAGGCGGGGTGTTGCATCGGGGATGGGTACAGGGTTTGGCATGACGGACTCGGGTTGCTGAACGTTATGCCGGTGGACAAAGCAATTTCCTGGCCAGGGAGTCAGGAAATTGCCAGGGCCCCGATGAACTGCGGCCTCGTGCCCCCTTTGCTCGTTCCCTGCACCTGCACTTGGCACCAGTTCAGGGCAAGGTGCTTGAAAAGGCTGCGGTTTACCCGAACGAGGCTGGTCGAAAAATGATCAGGTGCCTGCAAGCCTTGCCGTATCGGCGGCTGGCGCAGCCTTGCACGGGTTATCCACAGCTTGCTCCACAGTATTTGTGTGCAAGCCCAAAGGTCGGGCATAAGCACTGTGTGGCTTTCTTCTAAAAGCGATAAACCGAGCTAACTTGCTGTTTTAACTTGAAAAATATGTTTTTGACGAGCAATTGGACGAAAAGTGAGCAACCGCCGCAAAGCCACGTTGCAAAAGGGTTACAGGCGAGTGTGCTCAGGTTATCCACAGCCGGGTGCACAGCAGGTGTGGGCAAGTCGGCTATCCACCGGGCCATTGTGCACAGGATGATTTCCAGGCGTGGGTGCGTATTGGTGCACTCAGCGCTGCAAGAAGATGCGCCCGCGGCTCAGGTCGGCCAGCTGGCTTTGCAGGGTGGCGATCTGGCTTTCACCCAGGGCCAGTTGCAGTTCCACGCCGTTGGCCGTGAACTGCTCCTCGACCAGCAGCCCGCCGAGTTCGGCGAGCCGCAGCTTGACCAGGGCCAGCTCGCTGAAGCTGCAGGCGCAGCGCAGGGCTACGCGGCTGATCAGTTCGATGCGTTCGGCGCCTTGCAGGCACTTGTTGGCGCTGCCGCCATAGGCTCGGGCCAGGCCGCCGGTGCCCAGTTGAATGCCGCCGTACCAGCGAATCACCAGTACCGCGACCTGATCGCAATCCTGGGCCTCGATGGCCGCGAGGATCGGCCGGCCGGCAGTGCCGCCAGGCTCGCCGTCGTCACTGCTGCGGTATTGGTCGGCGAGTTTCCAGGCCCAGCAGTTGTGGGAGGCGTTGAGATCGCTGTGCTGTTCGATAAAGGCTTGAGCCTCGGCCGCGCTGTTGATCGGTGCGGCGAGGGCGATAAAGCGGCTTTTGCGAATCTCTTCGCGGTATTCGCAAAGGCCGGCGAGGGTAAAGGGCATGCGCTGTGTTCTTTATAAGGCAGGCTTGAGGCCGCAACCCTTGAGGATGATGCGGATCAGGTTGTTGCCGGCGTCTTCCATGTCCTGCTTGGTCAACTTGCTGCGACCGGTGACGCGGCAGATCTGGGTGGCGAAGTCGGCGTAATGCTGGGTGCTGCCCCACAGCAGGAAGATCAGGTGCACCGGGTCCACCGGGTCCATCTTGCCGGCGTCGATCCAGGCCTGGAACACCGCGGCGCGCCCTTGGAACCAGGCGCGGTAGTCCTGGCTGAAGTATTCGCTGAGGCATTCGCCGCCGCTGATGATCTCCATGGCGAAGATCCGCGAGGCCTGCGGCTGGCGCCGGGAGAACTCCATCTTGGCGCGGATGTAGCGGCTCAGCGCTTCGGCCGGATCGTCCTCGGCGGTCAGGGTGTTGAAGGTGCTGTCCCACAGCTCGAGGATGTTGCTCAGCACCGCGACATACAGCCCAAGCTTGTTGGTGAAGTAGTAGTGCAGGTTAGCCTTGGGCAGGCCGGCATTCTGCGCGATGGTGTTCATGCTGGTGCCTTTGAAACCGTGACGGGCGAACTCGTCTTCGGCGGCCTTGATGATCGCTTCTTCGTTTTTCTGGCGAATGCGGCTGGCGGGCTTGGCGGTTTGAGGGCCGGCGTGGGCTGGGACTTCAAGGGTCATAGGCGTTTCCGAGCTGTTCTGTGGGTGCAACCAGTGCGTTGATAGCGCACCCACAGGCCTCAGACAAGTCTTAATGGGCAGAAAACCCTCAAAGCGGTTCCAGGGTGTCGCTTTCGCGAGCCGGATTTGCGCTACGCAGCGCGGCCCGGTCTTCCGGCAGCAACAGGCACATGAGGATCGCGGTCAGGCCGCCGCTGGTGATCGCCGAGTCGAACAGGTTCTGCACCACCTTGGGCAACAGGTGCAGCAGGTTCGGTTGCGCCGCGATCCCCAGGCCGACGCCGAAGGAGGTGGCGATGATCAGCATGCTGCGCCGGTCCAGCGGCGCCTGGGCGAGGATGCGCACGCCGGCCGCGGCGACGCTGCCGAACATCACCAGGGTCGCGCCGCCCAGCACCGGCTTGGGGATTTGCTGCAGCACCGCGCCGATCAGTGGAAACAGGCCCAGGCAGAACAGCAGCAGGCCGATATACAGCCCGACATGACGGCTGGCCACGCCGGTCAGCTGAATCACCCCGTTGTTCTGGGCGAAGGTGGTGTTGGGGAAGGCGCTGAAGGTCGCGGCGATCATGCAACTGACGCCGTCGCCGAGGATGCCGCCCTTGAGCCGGCTTATATAAGAAGGGCCGCTGATGGGCTGGCGAGCAAGCATGCAGTTGGCGGTCAGGTCGCCGACGGTTTCGATGGTGCTGATCAGGTAGATCAATGCCACGGGCAGGAACGCCGTCCAGTCGAAGCTGAAGCCGAAGCGGAAGGGCGTCGGCAGGCTGACCAGCGGCAGGTCGGGCAATGCCTGGGGCACCAGCTTGCCGCTGAACCAGGCGGCGAGGCTGCCCAGGGTCAGGCCGATGATGATTGCCGATAGCCGTACCCAGGGCGTGTTCGAGCGGTTCAGCAGGATGATCGTCAACAGCACGAACAGCCCCAGCGCCAGATTGCCTGGGGCGCCGAAGTCCGCGGCATTGAAGCCGCCGCCCAGGTCGGTGATGCCGACCTTGATCAGGCTGACGCCGATCAGGGTGATCACGATGCCGGTGACCAGCGGCGTGATGACCCGACGCAATTGGCCGATGAAGCGGCTCAGGACGATCTGCACCGCCGCGCCGAAAAAACATACGCCGAAAATCATCGCCAGGATGTCTTCCGGGCTGCCGCCCCGTTGCTTGACCAGAAAGCCCGCGGACAGCACTGCGCCGAGGAAGGCGAAGCTGGTGCCTTGCAGGCAGATCATCCCTGCGCCGATCCCGAATGGCCGGCGCGCCTGGATGAAGGTGCCGACGCCGGAAACCATCAGCGCCATGCTGATCAGGTAGGGCAGGTGGGCGCCCAGGCCCAGGGCCGAGCCGATCACCAGCGGCGGGGTGATGATGCCGACGAAACTCGCCAGCACATGCTGCAGGGCGGCGAGTATCGCGGCGAGCGGTTTCGGGCGATCGTCGAGGCCGTAGATCAGATCGCTTTGGCGGGAGGTGTCTGGCTGCATGGACTGGAAACTCAGGGCTGACGGTTCAAGGTCTTCGTGCCCTGCAAAAAGCTGTCCATGTGCTCAGGTTATTGTGCGTTATCTCCGCTGTAAGCCAATGAATGTGAGGCTTTGATGGCGTCTTCTGTTTTTTTCAGCGGGTGGCCGCCAGGCTGTCCAGGAAGCTTTCCAGCACCAAATGGGGGCGACGGCCCTTGCGTGTGACCGATGCCAGGCTCAGGTCATAAAAACGTGAAGCGGGTTTGAGGGCGCGTAGTCGTCCCTGCTGGACCCAGAGGCTGGCGTAGTGGTCCGGCAGGTAACCGATGTAGCGTCCGGTCAGGATCAGGAACGCCATGCCTTCGCGGTCCGAAGCGCTGGCGGTGCAATTGAGCGCCTGGTAATGGGCCTGGATCTCGGCGGGCAGGCGGAAAGTCGGGGCGATGGCGTCCTGCTCGTTGAGGCGCCGATCGTCCAGTTGCTTGTCGTCGACATAAAACAGCGGATGGCCGACGGCGCAGTAAAGCAGCGAGCGTTCGCTGTACAGCGGCTGGTATTCCAGCCCGGACAAGGCGCTGGCCTGGGGCACCACGCCGACATGCAGGCGACCGTCGAGCACCCCTTGTTCGACTTCGTTGGGGGCGATCATGCGGATCTGGATCTGCACGTCCGGCCCGCGTTCCTTCAGTTGAGCCAGGGCATGGGTGATGCGCATGTGGGGCAGGGTGACCAGGTTGTCGGTCAGGCCGATGATCAGTTCGCCCCGCAGGTGACGGTGCAGGCCGTTGACCTCGGTGCGAAAACTTTCCAGGGCACTCAACAGTTGCAGGGCCGATTGATACACCTCGCGACCCTCTTCGGTCAGCGAGAAGCCGGCGCGCCCGCGTTGGCACAGGCGCAGGCCGAGGCGTTGCTCGAGGTCGCTCATCTGCTGGCTGATGGCCGAGCGACCGATGCCGAGCACGGTTTCCGCGGCGGAAAAGCCACCGCACTCGACCACGCTGCGAAAGATCCGCAGCAGGCGGATATCAAAGTCGCTGACTTGCGCCAGCGGGTCGGCGCGACGGCTGCTCATAGTTTAGTGAACCACTGACTGAAGGTTATAAAAGTTGGATTTCACCGACTTTATAGCCGTGGCAACTTAGCTGCAACAACGCTTTCCGATCCCTGCGCCGCTTATTGCCCTGCGAGGTTTTGCCCCATGAACATGCATGAAAACGCTCCAGCTTCCCTGGCCAGCCAGCTCAAGCTCGATGCTCACTGGATGCCCTACACCGCCAACCGCAACTTCCAGCGCGATCCACGTCTGATCGTCGCCGCCGAAGGCAGCTGGCTGGTCGACGACAAGGGGCGCAAGGTTTATGACTCGCTGTCCGGCCTGTGGACCTGTGGTGCCGGCCACACCCGCAAGGAAATCCAGGAAGCGGTGGCCAAGCAACTGGGCACCCTCGATTACTCGCCAGGCTTCCAGTACGGTCACCCGCTGTCGTTCCAGCTGGCCGAGAAAATCACCGCGCTGACCCCGGGCAACCTGAACCATGTGTTCTTCACCGACTCCGGCTCCGAATGCGCCGATACCGCGGTGAAAATGGTGCGCGCCTACTGGCGCCTGAAAGGCCAGTCGACCAAGACCAAGATGATCGGCCGTGCCCGTGGCTACCACGGCGTGAACATTGCCGGCACCAGCCTCGGCGGGGTCAACGGCAACCGTAAACTGTTCGGCCAGGCGATGATGGATGTCGACCACCTGCCGCACACCCTGCTGGCAAGCAACGCGTTCTCCCGTGGCATTCCGGAGCAGGGCGGTATCGCCCTGGCCGACGAGCTGCTCAAGCTGATCGAATTGCATGACGCCTCCAACATCGCTGCGGTGTTCGTCGAGCCGCTGGCCGGTTCCGCTGGCGTGCTGGTGCCGCCACAGGGTTACCTCAAGCGCCTGAGGGAAATCTGCGACCAGCACAACATCCTGCTGGTGTTCGACGAAGTAATCACCGGTTTCGGCCGTACCGGCAAGATGTTCGGTGCCGACAGCTTTGGCGTGACCCCGGACCTGATGTGCATCGCCAAGCAAGTCACCAACGGCGCGATTCCGATGGGCGCGGTGATTGCCAGCTCCGAGATCTACCAGACCTTCATGAACCAGCCGACCCCTGAGTACGCGGTGGAATTCCCCCACGGCTACACCTACTCGGCGCACCCGGTGGCCTGCGCGGCCGGCCTGGCGGCACTGGATCTGCTGCAGAAGGAAAACCTGGTGCAGAGCGTCGCTGAGGTGGCGCCGCATTTCGAGAAGGCGCTGCACGGCATCAAGGGTGCGAAGAATGTCATCGACATCCGTAACTTCGGCCTGGCCGGTGCCATCCAGATTGCGCCACGGGATGGCGATGCCATCGTGCGTCCGTTCGAAGCGGGCATGGCCCTGTGGAAAGCCGGTTTCTATGTACGCTTCGGCGGCGACACCCTGCAGTTCGGCCCGACCTTCAACAGCAAGCCGCAGGATCTGGACCGTCTGTTCGATGCCGTCGGCGAAGTGCTGAACAAGCTCGACTGATTCCCCAAAACTGTAGGAGCCGAGCTTGCTCGCGATGGCGTACTCATAGGCGCCATCGTGGTTTGGCTCATGTTCAAAGTCATCTATATAGAGCAGGCGCCCCTTGGCGGGTGCCTGTGGACAACTTCAGGAGTTCCCCGATGAGCGTTATCCCGCATTTGATCAATGGTGAACTGGTGACCGAGAGCGGTCGCGCGGTCGATGTGTTCAACCCGTCCACCGGTCAGGCGATCCACAAGCTACCGCTGGCCAGCCGCGAAACCATCCAGAACGCCATCGATGCAGCCAAGGCTGCCTTCCCGGCCTGGCGCAACACGCCGCCGGCCAAGCGTGCCCAGGTGATGTTCCGCTTCAAGCAACTGCTGGAGCAGAACGAATCGCGCATCGCCCAGTTGATCAGCGAAGAACACGGCAAGACCCTGGAAGACGCCGCCGGTGAGCTCAAGCGTGGTATCGAGAACGTCGAGTTCGCCTGTGCCGCTCCGGAAATCCTCAAGGGCGAGTACAGTCGCAACGTCGGCCCGAACATCGATGCCTGGTCCGACTTCCAGCCGCTGGGCGTGGTTGCCGGCATCACCCCGTTCAACTTCCCGGCGATGGTGCCGCTGTGGATGTATCCGCTGGCGATCGTCTGCGGCAACTGCTTCATCCTCAAGCCATCCGAGCGTGACCCGAGTTCGACCCTGCTGATCGCCCAGCTGCTGCTGGAAGCCGGCCTGCCGAAAGGGGTGCTGAGTGTGGTGCACGGCGACAAGGCTGCGGTGGACGCGCTGATCGAAGCGCCGGAGATCAAGGCACTGAGCTTCGTCGGTTCGACGCCGATTGCCGAATACATCTACGCCGAAGGCACCAAGCGCGGCAAGCGCGTGCAGGCACTGGGCGGGGCGAAGAACCACGCCGTGCTGATGCCGGATGCCGACCTGGATAACGCGGTCAGTGCCCTGATGGGCGCGGCCTACGGTTCCTGCGGCGAGCGCTGCATGGCGATCTCGGTTGCCGTGTGTGTCGGCGACCAGGTGGCCGATGCGTTGGTGGTCAAGCTGGTGCCGCAGATCAAGGCGCTGAAAATCGGTGCCGGCACTTCCTGTGGCCTGGACATGGGGCCGCTGGTCACAGGTCAGGCGCGGGACAAGGTCAGCGGTTATGTCGAGGATGGCGTGAAGGCGGGCGCGAAACTGGTGGTCGACGGTCGTGGCCTGAGCGTGCCGGGGCATGAAGAAGGCTTCTTCCTTGGTGGCTGCCTGTTCGACAACGTCACCCCGGAAATGCGCATCTATAAAGAAGAGATCTTCGGGCCGGTGCTGTGCGTCGTGCGAGTGAACAGCCTGGAGGAGGCCATGCAACTGATCAACGATCACGAGTACGGCAACGGTACCTGCATCTTTACCCGTGACGGTGAAGCGGCGCGTCTGTTCTGTGACGAGATCGAAGTCGGGATGGTGGGCGTCAACGTACCGCTGCCGGTGCCGGTGGCTTACCACAGCTTCGGCGGCTGGAAGCGTTCGCTGTTTGGCGACCTGCATGCCTACGGTCCAGACGGTGTGCGTTTCTATACCCGTCGCAAGGCGATCACTCAGCGTTGGCCACAGCGTGCCAGCCATGAAGCATCGCAGTTTGCCTTCCCTAGCTTGTAATAAGTAGAAGGGTATTAAAGGCCGCCCCCTTGGGGGCGGCCTTTGCTTTTAAGGGCGTTTTTGATCGATATGACAGATTTGTGAAAATAAGTGTTGACGGCAGATTCTGGAAGTCTATAATTCGCCCCACTTCCGGCGCAGTCGAAACGGAA
>NZ_JAQZAB010000071.1:0-7500 GCF_028640915.1 Pseudomonas sp. B3G-3
GCTACGACGCCAGCGCCGACGGTACGACCGCCTTCACGGATAGCGAAACGCAGACCATCTTCCATCGCGATGGTTTTGATCAGAGTGACAGTCATCTGGATGTTGTCACCTGGCATTACCATTTCAACGCCTTCTGGCAGCTCGCAGTTACCAGTCACGTCAGTAGTACGGAAGTAGAACTGTGGACGGTAGCCTTTGAAGAACGGAGTATGACGGCCGCCTTCTTCTTTGCTCAGAACGTACACTTCAGCGGCAAACTTGGTGTGCGGCTTAACGGTACCTGGCTTAACCAGAACCTGGCCACGCTCAACGTCGTCACGCTTGGTGCCACGCAGCAGAACGCCGCAGTTCTCGCCAGCACGACCTTCGTCGAGCAGCTTGCGGAACATTTCAACGCCGGTGCAGGTGGTTTTCTGAGTTTCGCGCAGACCAACGATCTCAACTTCTTCCTGGATGCGAACGATACCACGCTCAACACGACCAGTTACCACGGTGCCACGACCGGAGATCGAGAACACGTCTTCGATAGGCATCAGGAACGGCTTGTCGATAGCACGCTCTGGCTCTGGGATGTAGGTATCCAGAGTTTCTACCAGCTTCTTAACAGCGGTAGTGCCCATTTCGTTGTCGTCTTGGCCGTTCAGAGCCATCAGAGCCGAACCGATGATGATTGGAGTGTCATCACCTGGGAAGTCGTAAGTGCTCAGCAGATCGCGCACTTCCATCTCAACCAGCTCCAGCAGCTCAGCGTCGTCAACCATGTCAGCCTTGTTCAGGAAGACAACGATGTACGGAACGCCTACCTGACGGGACAGCAGGATGTGCTCACGAGTTTGTGGCATCGGACCATCGGCAGCCGAGCAAACCAGGATCGCGCCGTCCATCTGGGCAGCACCAGTGATCATGTTTTTGACGTAGTCGGCGTGACCTGGGCAGTCAACGTGCGCGTAGTGACGAATGTTCGAGTCGTACTCTACGTGCGCGGTGTTGATGGTGATACCACGAGCTTTTTCTTCTGGGGCGCTGTCGATCTTGTCGAAGTCAACACGAGCCGAACCGAAAACCTCGGAGCAGACGCGAGTCAGAGCAGCAGTCAGAGTGGTTTTACCGTGGTCAACGTGACCAATGGTACCAACGTTGACGTGCGGCTTATTACGTTCGAACTTTTCCTTAGCCATCGAAATCACCCCTAGGAGAAGAATTGAGCAAGTCACACAAGCCATTAAAACAAAGGCAGATATTTTCATATCTGCCTTGTTATATGGAGCTCTTGAGCGGATTTGAACCGCTGACCTCACCCTTACCAAGGGTGTGCTCTACCAACTGAGCTACAAGAGCGAAACACTTTGCACAACCTGCAAACTTGGAGCGGGTAGCGGGAATCGAACCCGCATCATCAGCTTGGAAGGCTGAGGTTCTACCACTAAACTATACCCGCGGAGCTTGCAGCTCACGCTTAAATCTGGTGGAGGGGGAAGGATTCGAACCTTCGAAGTCGTAGACGTCAGATTTACAGTCTGATCCCTTTGGCCGCTCGGGAACCCCTCCTAAGCGAGGCAGCATTCTATACTATGCCACCCTTCTGTCAAGCATTTTCTCATTAAAAACCTGAGGTTAGCTGCATTGACCTTGCTTCGCTGCGTCTACCTCTAGAGGTCTTCACTGCGGAGCGGGCGCCATTCTATGCAAACTATTCGGCAGTTGCAATGCCTTCGCATGACATTATTTTATGTTTTAACTCATTGAATTCTTTAGCAAGATTCTGCAGCAACGAATCATCCAGCAAATGCTTGCTTTCAGGGGCCACACGCAACCAGTAACCAGAAGCATCAGGCAGAGCCAAAGACTTCAACCGAACCTCCACACCCAATACCGACAGGCGCTGCTCAAGCGTTTGAGCCTGATCACGACGAGCAAAACCACCTATATAGAGGCAATCGCCTTGAGCCTCGCCTCCCTTGTCACGCCTGGAGAGCGAGCCAGACGACTCACTCAGTAAGCGAATATCCTGCTGAGCCCCTTTATAAAGCGTCAGAGGCGTTACCTCCTTCGCACGCAAAGGCGCCTCCTGCTGATGCCAGACGTAATAGAACACATTGAGAACCAGGAGCAGCAGGAACAACCAGCGCATAAAAACCTCAGGACAATGGGCACGCCATAGCCAATCCGACAAAAACCAGATCAGGGACCACTCGCCCCTGCGGCACGACACCAGAAACCAGCTCAGCATCACCACCAGTGAGGAACACCACGAAATCTTCCCCCCAATAGTCGCGCGCCAGCTCCAGCTGAGTCAGCACAAACCCTCTCAACATCAATGAGCAGCCGCGCTCTACCGCCTCAACCGTCGTACGCCCCGGCAACAGGCTCTCCAAGGCGCGCTCGGCAGACAAATCGTCGTACCGAATCCGACGAGTGTGAGTTCTCAACTGATTACGCATCAATGGCATCCCCGGGCAGATAAAGCCCCCCAGGTGCTCCCCATCCTCCGCAATGAAGTCCGCAGTAACAGCTGTCCCAAAATCGAGCACCAGACAAGCACCAGCTGCCAGGCGAAAGCCCCCCAGCATGGCAAGCCAGCGGTCCAGACCAAGTCGTTCAAACTCCTCATAGCCATTTCGTACGCCTGCCATTTCTTTCGCAGGCGCAGCACAGACCACCGATACACCAAAAGCCTGTACCAACATAGAAGTAAGCTTGTTCGTCTCTTCGACCGTGCGAACGCTGACCAAGCGGCAGCGGGTCAAGACCAAGCCGCTTAGCGCACGCAGATGCCCGACCAAAGCGTCATCGGAATCAACCACACCCTCAGCAAATACCCCAAGCGCGGCATTATTCAGAACACGCCATTTAATGAAGCTGTTTCCGCAGTCAAGCTCAAGAATCATCGTGCAACCTCAAGCTGAGCTCACCACCGCTGTAGACCTTCTCAACCCCATCCACTTCCAATCGCAATGCCCCCTGCTGATCGATGCCCATAACAACACCGTCTATTTTATTGACCCCAGCAATCAGAGACACCGCATTACCTTGCCACAAGTGATTCTGCTCCCACTCCTCTTGAATAGAGGAAAAGCCCTGGGCTTGGTGACGCTCCAGGTAAGCCCTCAGCATCATACTCAGCCGAGCAACCAACTGGTTGCGATCAACCTGCTTACCGGACTCAAGCTGCATAGAAGTCCACTGCTGATCAACCTCGTCAGTTTTCTGCATGTTGACGTTGATACCCACACCCAGAACCACATGACAAACATCGGCAGGATCCCCAACCAACTCCAGCAGGATTCCAGCGATTTTTTTGCGCCCAACCAAAACATCGTTTGGCCACTTCAGACCCGCACCAGCAACTCCAAACTCACGCAAGGTCTGCATGACTGCCAGCCCGACCACCAAGCTGAGCCCTTCAAGCTGACGCATTCCACCATCGATACGCAGCACGAGACTGTAATAAACATTTTCTGCAAAAGGGCTCACCCATTTGCGACCTCTCCGACCACGCCCCGCCGTCTGACGCTCAGCGAGCACCAGGAACGGCGCAGGCACGCCGCGCTCGACAGCCCTCAGAGCTTCAGCATTTGTAGAGTCGATGGAATCGAAAGCCAACACAGCCCAAGGGCAATCCTTTGACTGCTCGTAAATATCTGCCGGGCTCAGGAGCATCAGCGGAGCCGCCAGCTGATAACCGCGACCGCGGACTTTATGGATAGAAAGCCCCAGATCAGCCTCCAACTGTTGCAACTGCTTCCACACGGCACTACGGCTAATACCCAAGGCAGCACCAAGGGCCTGGCCCGAGTGAAACCGCCCGTCCTTCAGAAGCTCCAACAATGTCAGCATGCAGATCTCGCCTCACAATGAGGCAGGCATGATAGCCATGCCTAAGGCTGTTGCATAGAAAGCGTGACAGGCACAATCAAGCAGCTAGCGCCTGCAATTCAGAATGTTTTTTTCTGCGCACAAAAGACAAAACCCCAATTGCTTTCGCAATTGGGGTTTCGGAATTTAATCTTGACGATGACCTACTCTCACATGGGGAAACCCCACACTACCATCGGCGATGCATCGTTTCACTTCTGAGTTCGGGATGGGATCAGGTGGTTCCAATGCTCTATGGTCGTCAAGAAATTCGGTGTGCCGAGTCGTCTTTCGACGCTTCAGCAAATTGGGTATGTAATAGCTTTGTGTGTTTTCTCGAACTTTCGGTTCGTTTCGTCTTCACACACCGCAACTCGCTCTTAAGCAAATTGCTTGGGTGTTATATGGTCAAGCCTCACGGGCAATTAGTATTGGTTAGCTCAACGCCTCACAGCGCTTACACACCCAACCTATCAACGTCGTAGTCTTCGACGGCCCTTCAGGGAACTCAAGGTTCCAGTGAGATCTCATCTTGAGGCAAGTTTCCCGCTTAGATGCTTTCAGCGGTTATCTTTTCCGAACATAGCTACCCGGCAATGCCACTGGCGTGACAACCGGAACACCAGAGGTTCGTCCACTCCGGTCCTCTCGTACTAGGAGCAGCCCCTCTCAAATCTCAAACGTCCACGGCAGATAGGGACCGAACTGTCTCACGACGTTCTAAACCCAGCTCGCGTACCACTTTAAATGGCGAACAGCCATACCCTTGGGACCGGCTTCAGCCCCAGGATGTGATGAGCCGACATCGAGGTGCCAAACACCGCCGTCGATATGAACTCTTGGGCGGTATCAGCCTGTTATCCCCGGAGTACCTTTTATCCGTTGAGCGATGGCCCTTCCATACAGAACCACCGGATCACTAAGACCTACTTTCGTACCTGCTCGACGTGTCTGTCTCGCAGTCAAGCGCGCTTTTGCCTTTATACTCTACGACCGATTTCCGACCGGTCTGAGCGCACCTTCGTACTCCTCCGTTACTCTTTAGGAGGAGACCGCCCCAGTCAAACTACCCACCATACACTGTCCTCGATCCGGATAACGGACCTGAGTTAGAACCTCAAAGTTGCCAGGGTGGTATTTCAAGGATGGCTCCACGCGAACTGGCGTCCACGCTTCAAAGCCTCCCACCTATCCTACACAAGCAAATTCAAAGTCCAGTGCAAAGCTATAGTAAAGGTTCACGGGGTCTTTCCGTCTAGCCGCGGATACACTGCATCTTCACAGCGATTTCAATTTCACTGAGTCTCGGGTGGAGACAGCGCCGCCATCGTTACGCCATTCGTGCAGGTCGGAACTTACCCGACAAGGAATTTCGCTACCTTAGGACCGTTATAGTTACGGCCGCCGTTTACCGGGGCTTCGATCAAGAGCTTCGCGTTAGCTAACCCCATCAATTAACCTTCCGGCACCGGGCAGGCGTCACACCCTATACGTCCACTTTCGTGTTTGCAGAGTGCTGTGTTTTTAATAAACAGTCGCAGCGGCCTGGTATCTTCGACCGGCATGGGCTTACGGAGCAAGTCCTTCACCCTCACCGGCGCACCTTCTCCCGAAGTTACGGTGCCATTTTGCCTAGTTCCTTCACCCGAGTTCTCTCAAGCGCCTTGGTATTCTCTACCCAACCACCTGTGTCGGTTTGGGGTACGGTTCCTAGTTATCTGAAGCTTAGAAGCTTTTCTTGGAAGCATGGCATCAACCACTTCGTCACCTAAAAGGTAACTCGTCATCAGCTCTCGGCCTTAGAACCCCGGATTTACCTAAGATTCCAGCCTACCACCTTAAACTTGGACAACCAACGCCAAGCTGGCCTAGCCTTCTCCGTCCCTCCATCGCAATAACTAGAAGTACAGGAATATTAACCTGTTTTCCATCGACTACGCTTTTCAGCCTCGCCTTAGGGACCGACTAACCCTGCGTCGATTAACGTTGCGCAGGAAACCTTGGTCTTTCGGCGTGGGTGTTTTTCACACCCATTGTCGTTACTCATGTCAGCATTCGCACTTCTGATACCTCCAGCAAGCTTCTCAACTCACCTTCACAGGCTTACAGAACGCTCCTCTACCGCATCACTTACGTGATACCCGTAGCTTCGGTGTATGGTTTGAGCCCCGTTACATCTTCCGCGCAGGCCGACTCGACTAGTGAGCTATTACGCTTTCTTTAAAGGGTGGCTGCTTCTAAGCCAACCTCCTAGCTGTCTAAGCCTTCCCACATCGTTTCCCACTTAACCATAACTTTGGGACCTTAGCTGACGGTCTGGGTTGTTTCCCTTTTCACGACGGACGTTAGCACCCGCCGTGTGTCTCCCATGCTCGGCACTTGTAGGTATTCGGAGTTTGCATCGGTTTGGTAAGTCGGGATGACCCCCTAGCCGAAACAGTGCTCTACCCCCTACAGTGATACATGAGGCGCTACCTAAATAGCTTTCGAGGAGAACCAGCTATCTCCGAGCTTGATTAGCCTTTCACTCCGATCCACAGGTCATCCGCTAACTTTTCAACGGTAGTCGGTTCGGTCCTCCAGTCAGTGTTACCTAACCTTCAACCTGCCCATGGATAGATCGCCCGGTTTCGGGTCTATACCCAGCGACTAAACGCCCTATTAAGACTCGCTTTCGCTACGCCTCCCCTATTCGGTTAAGCTCGCCACTGAATATAAGTCGCTGACCCATTATACAAAAGGTACGCAGTCACAGAACAAAGTCTGCTCCCACTGCTTGTACGCATACGGTTTCAGGATCTATTTCACTCCCCTCTCCGGGGTTCTTTTCGCCTTTCCCTCACGGTACTAGTTCACTATCGGTCAGTCAGTAGTATTTAGCCTTGGAGGATGGTCCCCCCATATTCAGACAAAGTTTCTCGTGCTCCGTCCTACTCGATTTCATGACTAAGAGACTTTCGCGTACAGGGCTATCACCCACTATGGCCGCACTTTCCAGAGCGTTCCGCTAATCTCAAAGCCACTTAAGGGCTAGTCCCCGTTCGCTCGCCACTACTAAGGGAATCTCGGTTGATTTCTTTTCCTCAGGGTACTTAGATGTTTCAGTTCCCCTGGTTCGCCTCTTGCACCTATGTATTCAGTACAAGATAACCATCTTATGATGGCTGGGTTCCCCCATTCAGACATCTCCGGATCAAAGTCTGTTTGCCGACTCCCCGAAGCTTTTCGCAGGCTACCACGTCTTTCATCGCCTCTGACTGCCAAGGCATCCACCGTATGCGCTTCTTCACTTGACCATATAACCCCAAGCAATCTGGTTATACTGTGAAGACGACATTCGCCGAAAATTCGCGATTAAACTCACAAATTTTACCTTAGCCTGAATAAACACCAGTGAAAGTGCTATCCAGTCTATCTTTCTATCACATACCCAAATTTTTAAAGAACGATTCTGATAAAGATCAGAAATCAACATTCATCGCCTATCAGCGGAATGCTCATTTCTAAGCTTTAAACGATGGACACCAATCTGTAATGGTGGAGCCAAGCGGGATCGAACCGCTGACCTCCTGCGTGCAAGGCAGGCGCTCTCCCAGCTGAGCTATGGCCCCGTATCGCTACAGGGTGCACCAGTAATTGGTGGGT
>NZ_JAQZAB010000072.1:0-17640 GCF_028640915.1 Pseudomonas sp. B3G-3
TGCTCCGAGGTTTTCGGTTCGGCTCGTGTTGACTTCGACAAGATCGACAGCGCCCCAGAAGAAAAAGCTCGTGGTATCACCATCAACACCGCGCACGTAGAGTACGACTCGAACATTCGTCACTACGCGCACGTTGACTGCCCAGGTCACGCCGACTACGTCAAAAACATGATCACTGGTGCTGCCCAGATGGACGGCGCGATCCTGGTTTGCTCGGCTGCCGATGGTCCGATGCCACAAACTCGTGAGCACATCCTGCTGTCCCGTCAGGTAGGCGTTCCGTACATCGTTGTCTTCCTGAACAAGGCTGACATGGTTGACGACGCTGAGCTGCTGGAGCTGGTTGAGATGGAAGTGCGCGATCTGCTGAGCACTTACGACTTCCCAGGTGATGACACTCCAATCATCATCGGTTCGGCTCTGATGGCTCTGAACGGCCAAGACGACAACGAAATGGGCACTACCGCTGTTAAGAAGCTGGTAGAAACTCTGGATACCTACATCCCAGAGCCAGAGCGTGCTATCGACAAGCCGTTCCTGATGCCTATCGAAGACGTGTTCTCGATCTCCGGTCGTGGCACCGTGGTAACTGGTCGTGTTGAGCGTGGTATCGTTCGCATCCAGGAAGAAGTTGAGATCGTTGGTCTGCGCGAAACTCAGAAAACCACCTGCACCGGCGTTGAAATGTTCCGCAAGCTGCTCGACGAAGGTCGTGCTGGCGAGAACTGCGGCGTTCTGCTGCGTGGCACCAAGCGTGACGACGTTGAGCGTGGCCAGGTTCTGGTTAAGCCAGGTACCGTTAAGCCGCACACCAAGTTTGCCGCTGAAGTGTACGTTCTGAGCAAAGAAGAAGGCGGCCGTCATACTCCGTTCTTCAAAGGCTACCGTCCACAGTTCTACTTCCGTACTACTGACGTGACTGGTAACTGCGAGCTGCCAGAAGGCGTTGAAATGGTAATGCCAGGTGACAACATCCAGATGACTGTCACTCTGATCAAAACCATCGCGATGGAAGATGGTCTGCGTTTCGCTATCCGTGAAGGCGGTCGTACCGTCGGCGCTGGCGTCGTAGCCAAGGTCATCGAGTAAGTTCTTGATATATCTCCATCGGGCCGGCATAATGGTCGGCCTGATTTGTTTTTAGGTCAGTAGCTCAATTGGCAGAGCGACGGTCTCCAAAACCGTAGGTTGGGGGTTCGATTCCCTCCTGACCTGCCAGATTCACTCGGTGTATCTGGCTTTCTTTTCACAGGATCTTCATAGATGACTCCTAAAGCTGAAGCTCAAGGCTCTCGCTTCGATCTGCTCAAGTGGCTTGTAGTAGTTGCTTTGGTGGTCGTTGGCGTTGTCGGTAATCAGTATTACTCTGCTTCGCCGATCCTGTACCGTGTGCTCGCTTTGCTTGCCATTGCTGCTGTAGCTGCCTTTGTAGGCTTGCAGACGGCCAAGGGCAAGTCTTTCTTTGTACTGGTTAAGGAAGCTCGCACCGAGATTCGTAAAGTCGTATGGCCAACTCGCCAAGAAACCACGCAGACCACGTTGATCGTAGTGGCTGTTGTTCTGGTTATGGCGTTGCTGTTGTGGGGGCTTGATTCCCTGCTCGGCTGGCTCGTTTCCTTGATTGTTGGCTAAGGGTGTCCCGTGGCTAAGCGTTGGTACGTTGTGCATGCTTACTCGGGTTATGAGAAGCATGTAATGCGTTCGTTGATCGAGCGCGTAAAGCTGGCTGGCATGGAAGATGGCTTTGGCGAAATTCTGGTTCCCACTGAAGAAGTGGTTGAAATGCGTAATGGCCAGAAACGCAAAAGTGAGCGCAAGTTCTTCCCTGGTTATGTGCTGGTTCAGATGGATATGAACGAGGGTACTTGGCACTTGGTCAAGGATACTCCTCGGGTGATGGGCTTCATTGGTGGTACAGCCGACAAGCCTGCACCAATCACGGACAAAGAGGCAGAAGCGATTCTGCGTCGTGTCGCTGATGGTAGCGACAAGCCTAAGCCGAAGACTTTGTTCGAGCCGGGTGAGGTTGTTCGTGTTACCGATGGTCCGTTCGCTGACTTTAACGGCACTGTCGAAGAAGTTAACTACGAAAAGAGCCGGATCCAAGTGGCTGTGCTCATTTTCGGTCGCTCTACTCCGGTAGAGTTAGAGTTCAGTCAGGTCGAAAAGGCATAACTGAACGAGAATCCCATACCCCGCAGCCCAAGGCTGTGGGGTTTTGTCGTCACTGGGATAAACGCGCAAGTAACCGGGGAGCCTTTCTAGGCGTTTGAACCCGTAATTGGAGTGCCTCATGGCTAAGAAGATTACTGCTTACATCAAGCTGCAAGTGAAGGCCGCACAGGCCAACCCAAGTCCACCCGTCGGTCCAGCTCTGGGTCAGCACGGCGTGAACATCATGGAATTCTGCAAGGCCTTCAACGCCCGTACCCAGGGTCTTGAGCCAGGTCTGCCGACTCCTGTGATCATCACTGTTTACAGTGACCGCAGCTTCACTTTCGAAACTAAGAGCACCCCTGCTTCGGTTCTGCTGAAGAAAGCTGCTGGCCTGACCAGCGGTTCTGCTCGTCCGAACACCGTTAAGGTTGGCACCGTTACCCGTGCTCAGCTGGAAGAAATCGCGAAAACCAAAAACGCGGATCTGACTGCAGCTGATATGGATGCAGCCGTGCGTACTATCGCCGGTTCTGCTCGTAGCATGGGCCTTAACGTGGAGGGTGTGTAATGGCTAAGCTGACCAAGCGCCAAAAGGCTATCGCGGACAAGATTGAAGCGGGCAAGGCCTACAGCTTCGTAGACGCAGCTGCTCTCCTGACCGAGCTGTCGACCGTCAAGTTCAGCGAGTCTGTCGACGTCGCTGTAAACCTGGGCGTTGACCCACGTAAATCTGACCAGGTTGTTCGCAGCGCTACCGTGCTGCCACATGGCACTGGCAAGACTGTACGTGTAGCTGTGTTCACCCAAGGTCCAGCTGCTGAAGCTGCCCTGGCTGCCGGCGCTGATCGCGTAGGTATGGACGACCTGGCTGCCGAAATGAAAGGCGGCGACCTGAACTATGACGTGGTTATTGCTTCCCCGGATGCAATGCGCGTTGTAGGTCAACTGGGTCAGATCCTCGGCCCACGTGGTCTGATGCCTAACCCTAAGGTTGGTACCGTAACTCCAGACGTAGCAGGCGCTGTTAAAAACGCCAAGGCTGGTCAGGTTCGTTATCGCACCGACAAAAACGGCATTATCCACACCTCCGTTGGCAAGGTTGGCTTCGACGCCATCAAGCTGAAGGAAAACGTTGAAGCCCTGATCGCTGATCTGAAGCGTATCAAGCCAGCTTCTTCGAAAGGTATCTACGTCAAGCGCGTTACCCTGAGCACCACTATGGGCCCAGGTCTGGTCATCGACCAGGGTTCGCTGGACGTATAAGACACAGGTTGACGCAAGAGATTGCGTCAATTGAAAGATTGGGGTCCCTGCCTGGCGGGGGCTATCCAAGACCGTAGGCGACGCAAGTCTTAAACCACAAGCCTACGCAGATGGTGCTCCCGGTTCCTTACCGAATCAGACACCAAAACGACATCCGGCCTCGGTTGGATGAAACGGTAACAAGCAGGAGTTGAACCCGTGGCAATTAAACTCGAAGACAAGAAGGCCATCGTCGCTGAAGTCAACGAGGCTGCCAAAGGCGCTCTGTCCGCTGTCGTGGCTGATGCCCGTGGTGTGACAGTAGGCGCTATGACCGGACTCCGTAAAGAGGCCCGCGAAGCTGGCGTGTATGTACGTGTCGTACGTAACACCCTGCTCAAGCGCGCAGTTGAAGGCACTCAATATGACGTGCTCAACGACGCGTTCGTCGGCCCTACCCTGATTGCATTCTCCAAGGAACATCCGGGCGCTGCTGCTCGTATTTTCAAAGAGTTCGCAAAGGGTCAGGAAAAGTTCGAGATCAAGGCAGCTGCGTTCGAGGGCAAGTACCTCGCAGCAAACGAGATCGACGTGTTGGCTTCGCTGCCAACTCGCGACGAAGCTATTGCGAAGCTGATGAGCGTGATCCAAGGCGCTACCAGCAAGCTGGCTCGTACTCTGGCGGCCATTCGCGACCAGAAAGAAGCTGCTGCTGCCTAAGGCACTGCAAGCCCTTTCAAAATCATATGTTTAATTTGATGGCTGCGTAGGCTGTCACCCCAATACAGGAATTTATAGTCATGTCTCTGACTAACGAGCAAATCATCGAAGCAATCGGCCAGAAAACCGTTCTGGAAGTTGTTGAGCTGATCAAAGCAATGGAAGAAACCTTCGGCGTTACCGCTGCTGTTGCCGCTGCTGGCCCAGCTGCTGCTGCCGCTGTTGTTGAAGAACAAACTGAATTCAACGTCATGCTGACCGAAGCTGGCGAGAAGAAAGTTAACGTGATCAAGGCTGTACGTGAACTGACCGGTCTGGGCCTGAAAGAAGCCAAGGCTGTAGTTGACGGCGCTCCTGCCATGGTTCTGGAAGGCGTTGCTAAAGAAGCCGCTGACAAAGCCAAAGCAGCTCTGGAAGAAGCAGGCGCTAAAGTCGAGCTGAAGTAAGCATCGACTTTGTGTCTCCAGCCCAAGCGTTAAGCTGAGGCTGATGGCTGGTGGCTCTTGCCACCGGCCTTTTTCCGTTATTGGCAGCCGACTGGGTCGGTGCTTCTAACGTGCTGTAACCACCCTGTGCGGTGGCGCAAACCAAAGGGTTTGCACGATTTTCTGGCTGCTCCCGTCGGGAGGGGCCAAATAAGCAGGTGACCAAGCTGGGGAACGCTGATGGCTTACTCATATACTGAGAAAAAACGTATCCGCAAGGACTTTAGCAAGTTGCCGGACGTCATGGATGTGCCGTACCTCCTGGCCATCCAGCTGGATTCGTATCGTGAATTCTTGCAAGCGGGAGCGACTAAAGATCAGTTCCGCGACGTGGGCCTGCATGCGGCCTTCAAATCCGTTTTCCCGATCATCAGCTACTCCGGCAATGCTGCGTTGGAGTATGTCGGTTATCGCCTGGGCGAACCGGCATTTGATGTCAAAGAATGCGTGCTGCGCGGTGTAACTTACGCCGTACCTTTGCGGGTAAAAGTTCGTCTGATCATTTTCGACAAAGAATCGTCGAACAAAGCGATCAAGGACATCAAAGAGCAAGAAGTCTACATGGGTGAAATCCCCCTGATGACTGAGAACGGTACCTTCGTAATCAACGGTACCGAGCGTGTAATCGTTTCCCAGCTGCACCGTTCCCCTGGCGTATTCTTCGACCACGACCGTGGCAAGACGCACAGCTCCGGTAAGCTGCTGTACTCCGCACGTATCATTCCTTATCGCGGTTCCTGGTTGGACTTCGAGTTCGACCCGAAAGACTGCGTATTCGTGCGTATCGACCGTCGTCGCAAGCTGCCTGCATCGGTACTGCTGCGTGCGTTGGGCTACACCACTGAAGAAGTGCTGGACGCTTTCTACACCACCAACGTATTCCACGTGCGCGGCGAAAGCCTGAGCCTGGAGTTGGTGCCTCAGCGCCTGCGTGGTGAAATTGCGGTCCTCGATATTCAGGATGACAAAGGCAAGGTTATTGTCGAGCAGGGTCGTCGTATTACTGCTCGCCACATCAACCAGCTGGAAAAAGCCGGGATCAAAGAGCTGGAAGTGCCTCTGGACTACGTCCTGGGTCGTACTACCGCCAAGGTCATCGTGCATCCGGCCACCGGCGAAATCCTGGCAGAGTGCAACACCGAGCTGAACACCGAGATCCTGGCGAAGATCGCCAAGGCTCAGGTTGTGCGCATCGAAACGCTGTACACCAACGATATCGATTGCGGTCCGTTCGTTTCCGACACTCTGAAGATCGACTCCACCACCAACCAGCTGGAAGCGTTGGTCGAGATCTATCGCATGATGCGTCCTGGCGAGCCTCCAACCAAGGATGCGGCCGAGACCCTGTTCAACAACCTGTTCTTCAGCCCTGAGCGTTATGACCTGTCTGCGGTCGGCCGGATGAAGTTCAACCGTCGTATCGGTCGTACCGAGATCGAAGGTTCCGGCGTGTTGTGCAAGGAAGACATCGTTGCGGTTCTGAAGACTCTGGTCGACATCCGTAACGGCAAAGGCATCGTCGATGACATCGACCACCTGGGTAACCGTCGTGTTCGCTGCGTAGGCGAGATGGCCGAGAACCAGTTCCGCGTTGGCCTGGTGCGTGTAGAGCGCGCGGTCAAAGAGCGTCTGTCGATGGCTGAAAGCGAAGGCCTGATGCCGCAAGACCTGATCAACGCCAAGCCAGTGGCGGCGGCGGTGAAGGAGTTCTTCGGTTCCAGCCAGCTGTCCCAGTTCATGGACCAGAACAACCCGCTGTCCGAGATCACCCACAAGCGCCGTGTCTCTGCACTCGGTCCAGGCGGTCTGACTCGTGAGCGTGCAGGCTTCGAAGTTCGTGACGTACACCCGACTCACTATGGTCGTGTATGCCCGATCGAGACGCCGGAAGGTCCGAACATCGGTCTGATCAACTCCCTGGCCGCCTATGCTCGCACCAACCAGTACGGCTTCCTCGAGAGCCCGTACCGTGTGGTGAAAGAAGGTCTGGTGACCGACGAAATCGTGTTCCTGTCCGCTATCGAAGAGGCCGATCACGTGATCGCCCAGGCTTCGGCGACCATGAACGACAAAGGTCAGCTGATCGACGAGCTGGTAGCTGTTCGTCACCTGAACGAATTCACCGTCAAGGCGCCAGAAGACGTCACCTTGATGGACGTTTCGCCGAAGCAGGTAGTTTCGGTTGCGGCGTCGCTGATTCCGTTCCTCGAGCACGACGACGCCAACCGTGCGTTGATGGGTTCGAACATGCAGCGTCAGGCTGTACCAACCCTGCGTGCCGACAAGCCGCTGGTAGGTACCGGCATGGAGCGTAACGTTGCCCGTGACTCCGGCGTCTGCGTCGTGGCTCGTCGTGGCGGCGTGATCGACTCGGTTGATGCCAGCCGTATCGTGGTTCGTGTTGCAGATGACGAAGTTGAGCCAGGCGAAGCCGGTGTCGACATCTACAACCTGACCAAATACACCCGCTCCAACCAGAACACCTGCATCAACCAGCGTCCGCTGGTGAGCAAGGGTGATCGGGTTCAGCGCAGCGACATCATGGCCGACGGTCCGTCCACCGACATGGGTGAACTGGCTCTGGGTCAGAACATGCGCATCGCGTTCATGGCATGGAACGGCTTCAACTTCGAAGACTCCATCTGCCTGTCCGAGCGTGTGGTCCAGGAAGACCGCTTCACCACGATCCACATCCAGGAACTGACCTGTGTGGCCCGTGACACCAAGCTTGGCCCAGAGGAAATCACTGCGGACATCCCGAACGTGGGTGAAGCTGCACTGAACAAGCTGGACGAAGCCGGTATCGTTTATGTCGGTGCTGAAGTAGGCGCAGGCGACATCCTGGTCGGTAAGGTCACTCCGAAAGGCGAGACCCAGCTGACTCCGGAAGAAAAACTGCTGCGTGCAATCTTCGGTGAAAAAGCCAGCGACGTTAAAGACACCTCCCTGCGCGTACCTACCGGTACCAAGGGTACTGTCATCGACGTACAGGTCTTCACTCGTGACGGTGTAGAGCGTGACGCTCGTGCCCTGTCGATCGAGAAGAGCCAGCTCGACGAGATCCGCAAGGATCTGAACGAAGAGTTCCGTATCGTCGAAGGCGCCACTTTCGAACGTCTGCGTTCCGCTCTGGTCGGCCACAAAGCCGAAGGCGGCGCCGGCCTGAAGAAAGGTCAGGAAATCACCGACGAAGTACTCGACGGTCTTGAGCATGGCCAGTGGTTCAAACTGCGCATGGCTGAAGATGCTCTGAACGAGCAGCTCGAGAAGGCCCAGGCCTACATCGTTGATCGCCGCCGTCTGCTGGACGACAAGTTCGAAGACAAGAAGCGCAAGCTGCAGCAGGGCGATGACCTGGCTCCAGGCGTGCTGAAAATCGTCAAGGTTTACCTGGCAATCCGTCGTCGCATCCAGCCGGGCGACAAGATGGCCGGTCGTCACGGTAACAAGGGTGTGGTCTCGGTGATCATGCCGGTTGAAGACATGCCGCACGATGCCAACGGCACCCCGGTCGACGTCGTCCTCAACCCGTTGGGCGTACCTTCGCGTATGAACGTTGGTCAGATTCTCGAAACTCACCTGGGCCTCGCGGCCAAAGGTCTGGGCGAGAAGATCAACCGCATGGTCGAAGAGCAGCGCAAGGTCGCGGAACTGCGTAAGTTCCTGGACGAGATCTACAACCAGATCGGTGGTCGTAACGAAGATCTGGATAGCTTCTCCGATCAGGAAATCCTGGATCTGGCGAAAAACCTGCGTGGCGGCGTGCCGATGGCCACTCCGGTGTTCGACGGTGCCAAGGAAAGCGAAATCAAGGCCATGCTGAAACTGGCGGACCTGCCAGAAAGCGGCCAGATGCAACTGACCGACGGCCGTACCGGCAACAAGTTCGAGCGCCCGGTTACTGTTGGCTACATGTACATGCTGAAGCTGAACCACTTGGTAGACGACAAGATGCACGCTCGTTCTACCGGTTCGTACAGCCTGGTTACCCAGCAGCCGCTGGGTGGTAAGGCGCAGTTCGGTGGTCAGCGTTTCGGGGAGATGGAGGTCTGGGCACTGGAAGCATACGGTGCTGCATACACTCTGCAAGAAATGCTCACAGTGAAGTCGGACGATGTGAACGGCCGGACCAAGATGTACAAAAACATCGTGGACGGCGATCACCGTATGGAGCCGGGCATGCCCGAGTCCTTCAACGTGTTGATCAAAGAAATTCGTTCCCTCGGCATCGATATCGATCTGGAAACCGAATAACACGTGACGCGAATCGAGAGCGGGGCAGGATTGCCCGCTCTCTGCTCCGCCAGGAGGAAAGGCCTTGAAAGACCTACTGAATTTGCTGAAAAACCAGGGTCAAGTCGAAGAGTTCGACGCCATCCGTATCGGATTGGCCTCGCCTGAGATGATCCGTTCGTGGTCGTTCGGTGAAGTTAAAAAGCCGGAAACCATCAACTACCGTACGTTCAAGCCTGAGCGTGACGGCCTGTTCTGCGCCAAGATCTTTGGCCCGGTAAAGGATTACGAGTGCCTGTGCGGTAAGTACAAGCGCTTGAAGCATCGTGGCGTGATCTGCGAAAAGTGCGGCGTTGAAGTTGCACTGGCCAAGGTTCGCCGTGAGCGCATGGCGCACATCGAACTGGCTTCGCCAGTTGCCCACATCTGGTTCCTGAAATCGCTGCCGTCCCGTATCGGCCTGCTGATGGACATGACCCTGCGTGATATCGAGCGTGTTCTCTACTTCGAGAGCTATGTCGTTATCGACCCGGGCATGACCACTCTGGAAAAAGGTCAGTTGCTCAACGACGAGCAGTACTTCGAAGCACTGGAAGAGTTCGGTGACGACTTCGACGCCCGCATGGGTGCCGAGGCTGTCCGCGAGCTGTTGCACGCTATCGACCTGGAGCACGAGATTGGCCGTCTGCGCGAAGAGATTCCGCAAACCAACTCGGAAACCAAGATCAAGAAACTGTCCAAGCGTCTGAAGTTGATGGAAGCCTTCCAGGGTTCCGGCAACCTGCCAGAGTGGATGGTGCTGACCGTTCTGCCGGTTCTGCCGCCAGATCTGCGTCCACTGGTCCCGCTGGATGGTGGTCGTTTCGCGACTTCCGACCTCAACGATCTGTATCGTCGAGTGATCAACCGTAACAACCGCTTGAAGCGCCTGCTCGATCTGTCCGCTCCGGACATCATCGTGCGCAACGAAAAGCGTATGTTGCAGGAAGCCGTCGACGCACTGCTCGACAACGGTCGTCGTGGCCGCGCTATCACCGGTTCCAACAAGCGTCCTCTGAAATCCCTGGCTGACATGATCAAGGGTAAGCAAGGTCGTTTCCGTCAGAACTTGCTCGGTAAGCGTGTTGACTACTCCGGTCGTTCGGTAATTACCGTAGGCCCGACCCTGCGTCTGCACCAGTGCGGTCTGCCTAAGAAAATGGCTCTCGAGCTGTTCAAACCGTTCATTTTCGGCAAGTTGGAAATGCGTGGCCTGGCCACCACCATCAAAGCCGCGAAGAAGATGGTCGAGCGCGAGCTGCCAGAGGTTTGGGACGTTCTCGCCGAAGTGATTCGCGAACACCCAGTGCTCCTCAACCGTGCACCGACCCTTCACCGTCTGGGTATCCAGGCGTTTGAACCGGTACTGATCGAAGGTAAGGCTATCCAGCTGCACCCTCTGGTCTGTGCTGCGTACAACGCCGACTTCGACGGCGACCAAATGGCCGTGCACGTACCGCTGACACTGGAAGCCCAGTTGGAAGCGCGTGCGTTGATGATGTCGACCAACAACATCCTGTCGCCAGCCAACGGTGAGCCAATCATCGTTCCGTCGCAGGACGTTGTATTGGGTCTGTACTACATGACTCGTGAAGCAATCAACGCCAAGGGCGAAGGTCGTGTGTTCGCGGATCTGCAGGAAGTTGACCGTGTGTTCCGTGCCGGCGAAGCCGCACTGCATGCCAAGGTCAAGGTGCGGATCACCGAAACCGTCAACGATCGCGATGGCGGCAGCGTGACCAACACCCGTATCGTCGACACCACTGTCGGCCGTGCGCTGTTGTTCCAGGTTGTGCCAAAAGGTCTGTCGTACGACGTCGTCAACCTGCCGATGAAGAAGAAGGCGATCTCCAAGCTGATCAACCAGTGCTACCGCGTGGTTGGTCTGAAAGAGACCGTGATCTTCGCTGACCAGTTGATGTACACCGGTTTTGCTTACTCGACCATTTCCGGCGTTTCTATCGGTGTTAACGACTTCGTTATCCCGGATGAAAAAGCCCGCATCATCGGTGCTGCCACCGACGAAGTGAAAGAGATCGAGAGCCAGTACGCCTCCGGCCTGGTGACCCAGGGCGAGAAGTACAACAAAGTGATCGACCTCTGGTCGAAAGCGAACGACGAAGTCTCCAAGGCGATGATGGCCAACCTCTCGAAAGAGAAGGTCATCGACCGTCACGGCGACGAAGTCGAGCAAGAATCTTTCAACTCGATGTACATGATGGCCGACTCGGGTGCGCGGGGTTCCGCAGCACAGATTCGTCAGCTGGCCGGTATGCGTGGTCTGATGGCCAAGCCGGACGGTTCCATTATCGAAACGCCGATTACTGCGAACTTCCGTGAAGGTCTGAGCGTACTCCAGTACTTCATCTCGACTCACGGTGCTCGTAAAGGTCTGGCGGATACCGCGTTGAAAACTGCGAACTCCGGTTACCTGACTCGTCGTCTGGTAGACGTGGCGCAGGATCTGGTTGTAACCGAGATCGACTGTGGCACCGAACACGGCCTGGTAATGACTCCGCACATTGAAGGCGGCGACGTTGTAGAGCCGTTGGGTGAGCGCGTGTTGGGTCGTGTTATTGCCCGTGACGTATTCAAGCCAGGTACCGAGGACGTCATCGTTCCTGCCGGCACTCTGGTCGACGAGAAGTGGGTTGAGTTCATCGAGCTGAACAGCATCGACGAAGTGATCGTGCGTTCGCCGATCAGTTGCGAAACCCGCTACGGCATTTGCGCCAAGTGCTACGGCCGCGACCTGGCTCGTGGTCACCAGGTGAACATCGGTGAAGCTGTCGGCGTTATCGCTGCTCAGTCCATCGGTGAGCCGGGTACCCAGCTGACGATGCGTACGTTCCACATCGGTGGTGCGGCAAGCCGGACCTCCGCGGCCGACAGCGTTCAGGTGAAGAATGGCGGTACCGTCCGTCTGCACAACCTGAAGCACGTTGAGCGAGTGGATGGTCATCTGGTTGCTGTGTCCCGTTCCGGTGAGCTGGCGATTGCTGACGACTTCGGTCGTGAGCGCGAGCGTTACAAGCTGCCGTACGGTGCTGTGATTTCGGTTAAAGAGGGTGACAAGGTCGACGCTGGCTCTATCGTGGCCAAGTGGGATCCGCACACCCACCCAATCGTTACCGAAATGAAAGGTACCGTGACCTACGTGGGCATGGAAGAAGGCATCACGATCAAGCGTCAGACTGACGAATTGACCGGTATGACCAACATTGAAGTTCTCGATGCCAAAGACCGTCCGGCTGCAGGTAAGGACATCCGTCCTGCAGTGAAGATGGTGGGTGACGATGGCAAAGATCTGCTGTTGCCAGGTACCGACGTACCGGCCCAGTACTTCCTGCCAGCCAACGCCCTGGTCGGTGTTGCGGACGGTGCGCGGATCGCGATCGGTGACGTTATCGCGCGTATTCCGCAAGAAACTTCGAAGACTCGTGACATCACCGGTGGTCTGCCGCGTGTTGCCGACCTGTTCGAAGCTCGTCGTCCGAAAGAGGCCTCGATCCTGGCTGAAGTCAGCGGCACCATCGCGTTCGGTAAAGAGACCAAAGGCAAGCGCCGTCTGGTCATTACCCCGAACGACGGTAGCGATCCGTACGAAGAGCTGATTCCGAAGTGGCGCCACCTGAACGTCTTCGAAGGCGAACAGGTAAACCGCGGCGAAGTTATCTCCGACGGTCCAAGCGATCCACACGACATCCTGCGTCTGCTGGGTGTGAGTGCGCTGGCCAAGTACATCGTGAACGAGATCCAGGACGTTTACCGTCTGCAAGGCGTGAAGATCAACGACAAGCACATCGAGACCATCCTGCGTCAGATGCTGCGTAAGGTTGAGATCGCTGAATCCGGCGATTCCAGTTTCATCAAGGGCGACCAGATGGAACTGACTCACGTACTGGTAGAGAACGAGCGTCTGAACACCGAAGACAAGTTTGTCGCCAAGTTCACCCGCGTTCTGCTGGGTATCACCAAGGCGTCGCTGTCGACCGAATCGTTCATCTCGGCGGCCTCTTTCCAAGAGACCACTCGCGTACTGACCGAAGCGGCGGTAACCGGCAAGCGCGATTACTTGCGCGGCCTGAAAGAAAACGTCGTCGTGGGTCGCCTGATCCCGGCTGGTACCGGCCTGGCGTATCACAGCGAGCGTAAGCGTCGTCGTGATGCCGACAAGCCGCTGCGCGTAAGCGCAAGTGAAGTTGAAGCTGCACTGACCGAAGCGCTGAACTCCAGCGGTAACTGAGGTCGGCAGTAGATTGAGATAGGGCCCTGGCTTTTCCGCTCACGAATCAAGACGATTTTGTCGGGGTTCGCTGATCGGGGAGGCCGGGGCCTTGCCTTGACTGGGGACAAGATCCTCTTTAGACTCTTGTACCCCTAAATTTGGTGGGGCTTGCGCCCTGCCATTTTGTTTATGTCGAAAGACAACAGTGGAGCTAGTAGATGGCAACTATCAACCAGCTGGTACGTCAGCCGCGTAAGCGTATCGTCGAGAAATCCGACGTACCTGCGCTGCAGAACTGCCCGCAACGTCGTGGCGTGTGCACTCGCGTGTATACCACTACGCCGAAAAAACCTAACTCGGCACTGCGTAAAGTATGCCGTGTGCGTCTGACCAACGGTTTCGAGGTTTCCTCGTACATCGGTGGTGAAGGCCACAACCTGCAAGAACACAGCGTGGTACTGATCCGCGGCGGTCGTGTAAAAGACTTGCCAGGTGTTCGTTATCACACCGTTCGCGGCTCCCTGGATACCTCCGGCGTTAAAGGTCGTAACCAAGGTCGTTCGAAGTACGGTACCAAGCGTCCGAAGTAATCGGCCGTTTTGCAGTTAATTATTTTATTGAGTCGATAAGAGTAAGGTCGGGCACGAGTCCTTTGGATCAACTGTCCCGAGCTAACCTGAAGACCGTTTGAGGGCTTATCATGCCAAGACGTCGCGTAGCAGCCAAACGTGAGATTCTGGACGATCCGAAATACGGAAGCCAGATCCTCGCCAAGTTCATGAACCACGTAATGGAAAGCGGCAAGAAAGCCGTTGCCGAGCGTATCGTTTATGGCGCGCTGGAAAAAGTTAAAGAACGCAAGAACAGCGATCCCCTGGAAATCTTCGAGAAAGCTCTCGACGCCATCGCTCCGCTGGTCGAAGTGAAGTCGCGCCGTGTTGGCGGTGCTACTTACCAGGTTCCGGTCGAAGTTCGTCCGTCCCGTCGTAACGCTCTGGCAATGCGCTGGTTGGTAGACTTCGCCCGTAAGCGCGGCGAGAAGTCTATGGCTCTGCGCTTGGCTGGCGAACTGCTGGACGCTGCCGAAGGCAAAGGTGCTGCAGTTAAGAAGCGTGAAGACGTACACCGTATGGCTGAAGCCAACAAGGCTTTCTCGCACTACCGCTTCTAATATCGGCATCATTCATTTTGCGAGGGCTTTATGGCTCGTACTACAGCAATCAACCGCTACCGTAACATCGGTATCTGTGCCCACGTTGACGCGGGCAAGACTACCACTACCGAGCGGATCCTGTTCTACACAGGTCTCAGCCACAAGATGGGTGAGGTGCATGACGGCGCTGCTACCACCGACTGGATGGTGCAGGAGCAGGAGCGTGGTATCACCATTACCTCCGCTGCTGTAACTACCTTCTGGAAAGGTTCGCGCGGCCAATACGATAACTATCGTGTAAACGTTATCGATACCCCAGGCCACGTAGACTTCACCATTGAAGTAGAGCGTTCGCTGCGCGTACTCGACGGCGCGGTCGTTGTGTTCTGCGGTACTTCCGGTGTTGAGCCTCAGTCCGAAACCGTATGGCGTCAAGCCAACAAATACGGCGTTCCACGTGTTGTTTACGTGAACAAGATGGACCGTGCTGGTGCCAACTTCCTGCGCGTTGTTGCTCAGATCAAAAACCGTCTGGGTCACACTCCGGTTCCAGTTCAGCTGGCTATCGGTGCAGAAGATAACTTCGAAGGTCAGATCGATCTGATCAAGATGAAGGCTATCTACTGGAACGACGACGACAAGGGTACTACCTATCGCGAGGAAGAAATTCCTGCCGATATGCTGGACCTGGCTAACGAGTGGCGCTCCAACATGGTTGAGGCTGCTGCCGAAGCTAACGAAGAGCTGATGAACAAGTACCTTGAAGAGGGTGAGCTGACCGTCGAAGAGATCAAGGCAGGCCTGCGTGCGCGCACCCTGGCCAGCGAGATCGTTCCGGCTGTCTGCGGTTCCTCGTTCAAGAACAAGGGTGTTCCGCTGGTTCTCGACGCTGTCATCGACTTCCTGCCGGCCCCGACCGAGATCCCTGCGATCAAGGGCGTTCATCCGGACAGCACCGACGACAACGAAATCGTTGACGAGCGTCACGCTGACGACAACGAGCCGTTCTCGGCTCTGGCGTTCAAGATTGCCACCGACCCGTTCGTGGGTACTCTGACCTTCGTTCGCGTTTACTCGGGTTTCCTGAGCTCCGGCGACTCCGTGATCAACTCGGTCAAGGGCAAGAAGGAGCGTGTTGGTCGTATGGTGCAAATGCACGCGAACCAGCGCGAAGAGATCAAAGAAGTGCGTGCAGGCGACATCGCTGCTCTGATCGGTATGAAAGACGTCACCACTGGTGACACGCTTTGCGATATCGACAAGCCGATCATTCTTGAGCGTATGGACTTCCCTGAGCCGGTGATTTCGGTTGCTGTAGAGCCGAAAACCAAGGCTGACCAGGAGAAGATGGGTATTGCTCTGGGCAAACTGGCTCAGGAAGACCCGTCGTTCCGCGTCAAGACTGACGAAGAAACCGGTCAGACCATCATTTCGGGTATGGGTGAGCTGCACCTGGATATCCTTGTTGATCGTATGCGTCGTGAATTCAACGTAGAAGCCAACATCGGTAAACCGCAGGTTTCCTATCGCGAGAAGATCACCGTCGGCTGTGAAGTTGAAGGTAAGTTCGTTCGTCAATCCGGCGGTCGTGGCCAGTTCGGTCATTGCTGGATCCGTTTTGCTCCGGCAGACGTCGACGAAAAAGGCAATATCACTGAAGGTCTGGTGTTTGCCAACGAGGTCGTTGGTGGTGTGGTTCCGAAGGAATACATCCCGGCAATCCAGAAGGGTATCGAAGAGCAGATGAAGAACGGCGTTGTCGCCGGCTATCCGCTGATCGGCCTGAAGGCTACCGTGTTTGATGGTTCTTACCACGACGTCGACTCTAACGAGATGGCGTTTAAGGTAGCGGCCTCCATGGCGACCAAGCAGCTGCGTGAGAAGGGCAAGGGCGTAGTTCTTGAGCCGATCATGAAGGTTGAAGTAGTAACCCCTGAGGACTACATGGGTGACGTGATGGGTGACCTGAACCGTCGTCGTGGTCTGATCCAGGGTATGGAAGACTCGGTCTCTGGCAAGGTTATCCGTGCTGAAGTGCCGCTGGGTGAAATGTTCGGTTATGCGACCGACGTTCGTTCCATGTCCCAGGGTCGCGCGAGCTACTCCATGGAGTTCTCCAAGTACGCCGAAGCTCCGTCGAATATCGTCGAAGCACTCGTTAAAAAACAAGGCTAATCCAGCCCTTTAGGCAAGAGGTTCACTGTCGTGGCTAAAGAAAAATTTGAACGTAACAAACCGCACGTCAACGTTGGCACCATCGGTCACGTTGACCACGGTAAAACCACTCTGACTGCTGCTCTGACTCGTGTTTGCTCCGAGGTTTTCGGTTCGGCTCGTGTTGACTTCGACAAGATCGACAGCGCCCCAGAAGAAAAAGCTCGTGGTATCACCATCAACACCGCGCACGTAGAGTACGACTCGAACATTCGTCACTACGCGCACGTTGACTGCCCAGGTCACGCCGACTACGTCAAAAACATGATCACTGGTGCTGCCCAGATGGACGGCGCGATCCTGGTTTGCTCGGCTGCCGATGGTCCGATGCCACAAACTCGTGAGCACATCCTGCTGTCCCGTCAGGTAGGCGTTCCGTACATCGTTGTCTTCCTGAACAAGGCTGACATGGTTGACGACGCTGAGCTGCTGGAGCTGGTTGAGATGGAAGTGCGCGATCTGCTGAGCACTTACGACTTCCCAGGTGATGACACTCCAATCATCATCGGTTCGGCTCTGATGGCTCTGAACGGCCAAGACGACAACGAAATGGGCACTACCGCTGTTAAGAAGCTGGTAGAAACTCTGGATACCTACATCCCAGAGCCAGAGCGTGCTATCGACAAGCCGTTCCTGATGCCTATCGAAGACGTGTTCTCGATCTCCGGTCGTGGCACCGTGGTAACTGGTCGTGTTGAGCGTGGTATCGTTCGCATCCAGGAAGAAGTTGAGATCGTTGGTCTGCGCGAAACTCAGAAAACCACCTGCACCGGCGTTGAAATGTTCCGCAAGCTGCTCGACGAAGGTCGTGCTGGCGAGAACTGCGGCGTTCTGCTGCGTGGCACCAAGCGTGACGACGTTGAGCGTGGCCAGGTTCTGGTTAAGCCAGGTACCGTTAAGCCGCACACCAAGTTTGCCGCTGAAGTGTACGTTCTGAGCAAAGAAGAAGGCGGCCGTCATACTCCGTTCTTCAAAGGCTACCGTCCACAGTTCTACTTCCGTACTACTGACGTGACTGGTAACTGCGAGCTGCCAGAAGGCGTTGAAATGGTAATGCCAGGTGACAACATCCAGATGACTGTCACTCTGATCAAAACCATCGCGATGGAAGATGGTCTGCGTTTCGCTATCCGTGAAGGCGGTCGTACCGTCGGCGCTGGCGTCGTAGC
>NZ_JAQZAB010000073.1:0-43376 GCF_028640915.1 Pseudomonas sp. B3G-3
ACCTGGTCTCCAGCGAGGTCGTGCTGGGTATGCGCTGGGCGTTCTAGGTCGACAGGGGGGGACGTTTTATCCATCCCGGGCGGGGCGGGATCGGCCTCGCCCACAATAAACGCCAACGATAACGCGTCGCCGATGCACACCACTCATACCAAAGCCCCTGAATCAAAAGATCCAGGGGCTTTTTTAGTGCCTGCAACAGGCTGTCGCAGAGGACGTCGGGAGGGGAAGCTTAAGCGCTTAGAGACGGCCCTTGCATCGCCTTGCCCTGGGCAACATCCAGCAACGCCACACCATCGCTCAGCAGCAGCGAGGCGATATCGGCGATCTGGAACAAATCACTTTCATCCGCGGTACGCGCGGTCATGCAAGACAGGCTGTTCATCAGTTTGTGAATGGCGCGAACGCGCCGGTCGGCGCAGGCCAGTAAGTCCACCAGCGAGGCGTTGGAATCGATCAGCAGGACAGGATGCTCGGTGGCAGTGCTGTGAAGCGGGATATATCCGTTCATTGATGTAGCTCCATGCGTTAAGTGGGCGACCACCCAACCCTCCTACAAGCGGGGTGGCAGCTGTACGCGGGGTAGGAGACCGGTCGCACGACCCGGCCACGCCGAAGCGTGCCCGCGCACAGCCGCCATAAACACAGGGCAGCAAAAAACACCCAGAAAAAGCTGGGTGCTTGTGCACGGTGCGACTCTCGGGCTCCTACACCCGGTCGCTGATTTGGCAGCGACCGGCGCAGAGTAATGACGCGCCTTCATGAGCGCAAGCCCCGACTCAATGACTGAACGTAACAACAGAGTAGGCGACCAATACGCCATCTCAGACCTTGATCCGGCTCCAGCGTCAGACAAGTACAGGCACGCTTGTAGGACTCTCCTGAAATACACGGTTTTACCCTGTTCAAGTGCTCTGTTCCCTTGAGCCGACAGATGACGGCCAGCACCATCCCCCCGCCTTATCAATAGATCCGCTGCGTTCAACGGCTTGTTTGGACGCATCGTTTATCAGGGAGGAGGGTGTATGGGGTTGCGCCTTATTCGTCGGCAAGATCGCGAGCGTGAAGGAATTGGTTTCAACAAAATCGAGTTGCCATTTTTTGCCCGGTTCGAGGTTCAGCAGGCCCTCGGACATTACGGCAACAGAATCGATGGGCTGGATGATTTGCTTTATGCCCACGGCAGTTCGCGCGGCCATCTATCGAACGATGATCTGCGTGAAATCCTGGCAAGCGTAGAAAAGGGCGATTGGCTGCTGGTCTCGAATGACCCTTTCAGCCCTTTGAGCGGCGACACGTTCGGCAAGTATTCACACATCACTGGAAAGGGCTGGGCGGCGGGCTCCCTGGATCATCGCGTGCGAGAAAAAACCAAGCCTGCGTTGCCGGATGCCGAATCTGTCGTAAAACCTCAACCGCAAGAGCCGGGCTTTTACGTCGTGCCTGAAAGCATGAGCCGTGAACAGCTTGAGTCCGTGCTGTTCACTGCTCGCAACCCAGCCGTGATGAGCAAGTTTGAGTCGCTGAATCCCGACTTGAGCGACGTCAAAGCGGGCTCGATGATCCTGCTCAGCGATCCCAATAACCTGCAATGTACCCGCGAAGAAGGGTTGCTGATGGAGGCCGCGGCCAAGACCAATGACGCACTCAAACCGCTCAGCGCGGAAGAAGCGAACTTCATGGCCAGGCACCGAGACGAAATCGAAAACTTTCTGGCCCAGGGTTCGACAGCTATCGGCATCGGTGAAGCGATGTTTGCCAAGAACCTGGAAGACGTCAAAACCACGCTGCGCGATATTGAAGCGTTGCATCAACGCACGTTCCAGAAAGAGGGCCACCTGCGGTCGCCGGAGTTCTTTGCCGAACGTAAAAAGCTGCTGGCGCAACTCAATACCCGACTCACCTCCATGACCCGAAAAGGCATTGGCTTCCCCGATCATCCGAACCTGAAAAGTGCCCTGGGGATCTCCAGCCGCAGTCTGGTTCACCGCTGGACCAAGGCCGGGGCCGCGGAGCAGATTCCCGGTTATGCCACGCACATCGAGGGAGTGGCCAAGGCGGCTAAAGTCGTCAAGTATGGCGGCTGGATCGGCACGGCTCTTGGCGGTGGAGCTTCTTATATGAAGGTTCAGGACGTCTGTACGGCAGGCAACACCGAGGCTTGTGAGCGGGTCAAGTTCACGAAGATGGGGGGCTTTGCTGGTGGGGTCGCAGGTGGTGCGTTCTCAGGTGCGGTGTTAACAGGCAACACAGTCGGAGCATTGTGCGTTGGATTGGGTATTCCAACAGGTGGCTTAGCTTCTTTGGCTTGTGGTGTGGTGGTGGTAGGGGGCGCTTCTTTTGCTGCTGGTGCCCTTGGTGAAACTGCCGGAGAAGCAATGGCTGAGAAAATTTATGAGGCAGTCAAATGAGCCTGAATACGGCAGACAAAATATTTCTGGTGGTCGGCCTCGTCGATTTTGCAGGGATATTTATTTCGCTCGGTATCTACTTGCACATGGCCTACACCAAGATGGACTTGATGTTGGATCATCTGAAGAACAGTGCTGTGCTCAGCACATTGACCACGCTCAGGCACGGTGGTCCATGGGGGAAACTGATTCTGGTCGGGAGCATTGCCAGTTTTGTGACTTTCCCCAATTTTCACCTTAAGCGTGGTTGGGTCAGTGCCGAGGATTTGCTTGGGTTTCCTGCGGCGCTTAAGCGCAAGTTGGTCGTGCTGCAGTGGAGTGGATTAGGGCTGCTATTGGTCATGACGGGCCTTGCGGCGGTGGTCAAGCTGGGTGTTGTTTGAGGTCATTTACGAGAGCTGCCAATGAATACCCCTGAGATCGTTTTCGGCTACCTGGGCGGAGTCGTGATTCTCGGTGCATTTGTCTGGATCGGTGTCGCGTTGCACATGGCTTATACCAAGCTGGATGAACTCTTGGACCATCTGAAAAACTGTTCAGCCATCATGGTGCGCGCTCCGTTAAGGCACGGTGGTCCCTGGGGGAAACTTTTACTGATTGGGGGGATCTCCGGGATCGTGACGTTTCCCGGTTTTTATCTCAAAAGGGGGGAGTTGAGTGCTGAGGATTTAAACCATTTTCCCCTGCCATTTAAACGGAAGTTGGCATGGCTGCAGTGGAGCGTAATCGGGCTTCTGGGCTTTGCTTTTCTCCTATGGGTCATTGGCAAAGTTGTAGGTTGGCACAAATAAATCGTGCGTATTTCTGCCTGCCTGCAAAGCAAAGTGGCAGTGACCTGTACAGGTGCACCTGTCTCGGCGAATGCATCCGTAGCCTCAGCCTGGAGGTTCTGATTGCTGTGGTTGTGAAATCGCTTCGCGGGCAAGCCTCGCTCCTACAGAGACACAGGCATCTGTAGGAGCGGCCGGGCGACGCTCGATGGCCCGCGATGGGCGATGATGCAGGTGTCTCCTTTGCGCCATACGGCACTTGCCATCCGCTTTACGTTAACGTCAAGATGCCCTGGCGCGGTTTGTTCCGTGGCGCAGGTTTTGCTTCTTAAAGGCAAGGCTGGCCACGGGCCAAACTTCCCTTTACTGCCATCTGAACCGGGTGTAGACATTGGCCTTGGCTTGCGTGCTCCTCGCAATCCAAGGGAATGGACCGGGGAGGGCCGGGCGGACCGATTCGGAGCGCTTGATGACTCTTATAAGAACAACAACGGGCGAGCTGCAGCACAAGGCCGGACTGGCCCGGAAAAAACTCCATCTGGAAGGCGAAGTCCCCGACGGCGTATTGCGTGCGGAAATCGATGCTTCATGGCGGCGCAGCCTCAGCCATGGCGTGCACTTCAATGGCCAGCCGGAACTGACCCTGGAATCCGGCGCCAGCCTCGAGGTGCTGCTGGCGAGCAATCGCCTGCTGCTCGACGCGGCGATCCCCGCCATCGACTACCTGGCCGAGCGCCAGGGCCAGGATGGCCTGATCATCCTGGCCAATGCCGACGCCACTATTCTGTCGATCGAAGGCCGCGCCGACCGGCTCAAGGGCAGCGGCGTGCAAGACATCACCCTCGGCGCCTGCTGGAGCGAAGCCACCCGCGGCACCAATGCCCTGGGCACGGCGCTGGTGGAAGCCCGCACGACCCTGATCGATTGCGGCGAACATTACCTGGATCGCCTGAGCCATTTTTCCTGCACCTCGGTGCCCATCCATTGCCCCCAGGGCGAGATCCTCGGCGTGCTCGACCTGACCCGCGAAGGTCCGCTGGGGCGCTTCCAGGATAGCTCGGCGCTGCTGGCCATGGCGGTCAGCCAGATCGAGAGCCGGGTGTTCAACGCTTCTTATCCGGAGCAGATCGTCCTGGCCTTCCACAGCCGCCGGCAGTACCTGGAATCCCCCTGGCAAGGCCTGCTGGCCCTGAGCCTGGGCGGGCAGATCCTCGCGGTCAGCACCCAGGCCTGCCAGTTGCTCAATGCCTCGCGCGCAGCGCTGGTCGGCCGGCGCTGCGAGGAGTTTCTCGGCGTCGACGGCCTGCACTTGCTGGCGCGCCTGCAACAGGGCGGCATCGGCAGCCTGCAGACCGCCAAGGGCGAGTTTTTCTACAAGACCCTGCGCGCACCGCAACGCTCGATCACTGTCAGCAGCGTGCCGCGCAGTGCGCCGAAGAATGCCCCGAGCCATCCGCAACTCGACCCACAACTCGACAATCTGGCCGGCAGCAACAGCCGTTATGCCCGCGCCCTGCGCATGGCCCGCCAGGGCCTGGCCAATGCCTTGCCGGTGTTGCTGCTGGGGGAAACCGGCACTGGCAAGGAGGTCGTTGCCCGCGCCTTGCACCTGGCCGGCAGCCGCGCCGACAAACCTTTTATCGCAGTGAACTGCGCGGCGATCCCCGAGGGCCTGATCGAGTCGGAGCTGTTCGGTTATCGCGAGGGCGCCTTCACCGGTTCGCGCCGTGGCGGCATGATCGGCCGCCTGCAACAGGCCCACGGCGGCACCCTGTTCCTCGATGAAATCGGCGATATGCCGCTGGCCTTGCAGGCGCGCCTGCTGCGGGTGTTGCAGGACCGCAAGGTGGCGCCGCTGGGCGCCGGCGAAGAGCAGGACATCGACATCGCGCTGATCTGCGCCACCCACCGCGACCTCAAGCAGCAGGTGGCCGACAAGCAGTTCCGCGAGGACCTGTTCTACCGGGTCAACGGCATCAGCGTGATGCTCCCGGCACTGCGCGAACGCGAGGACTTCGACGCGCTGCTGGAGGTCCTGCTGGCCAAGCTTGGCAGCCCCGGGGTGGCCCTGGCCGAAGACCTGCGCCAGCTGCTGGCCGGCTATCACTGGCCGGGCAATATCCGCCAGCTGGAGATGGTCCTGCGCACCGCCCTGGCGATGCGCGAGGAGGGCGAAGCGGCCCTGGGCCTGGAGCATCTGCCCGACAGCATGCTCGACGATCTCAACGCCAGCGAGCGGCCGGCCACCGGCAGCATCCGCGAGAACCAGCTGGAGCTGATCCGCCAGGCGCTGGACAGTCACCAGGGCAATGTTTCCGCCGCCGCCGATGCCCTGGGCATCAGTCGCGCCACCCTGTACCGCAAGCTCAAGCAGTTGCGCAGCTGATGTCGCGCCTGCTCAGCCGGCTGGTGGACAGCCCCGACCCCGCGGCCCTGCAAGCCGCCTTGCGCTGGCTGTATGGGTTTGTCCGCCCGCAGCGCCTGGCCATCGCCGGGCTGCTGGCGCTGTCGGTGTGCGCCTCGCTGCTGGTGCTGGTGCAGCCGTGGCTGACCAAGCTGCTGATCGACGACGGCCTGCTGGCGCGCAATTTCCCGATGCTGGTGTGGATCGCCGGGCTGATGATCCTCGCCGGGCTGCTGGGCACCGCGCTGTCGGGCATCAACCGCTACCTGCACACGCGGCTGTCGGGGCGGATTCTGTTCGCCCTGCGCGACGACCTGTACCGCCATTTGCAGCGCCTGTCGCCGGGCTTCTATGGCCAGCGGCGGATCGGCGACCTGATGTCGCGGCTCGATGGCGACGTGGCGGAGATCCAGCGGTTTGCCGTCGATTCGCTGTTCTCCGCGGTGTCCAGCGTGATCGGCCTGCTGGTGGCGCTGGCGATGCTGGTGACCCTGTCCTGGCAGCTGTCGTTGCTGGCGCTGCTGCTGATCCCCCTGGACCTGCTCTGGCTGCGCTGGATGCGGCGCAAGGTCGAGCGCGATGTGCGGCAATTGCGCGAGCGTTCGGCGGACATGTCGTCGTTCATGGTCGAGACCCTGCCGGTGATGAAGTTCATCCAGAGCGCCGGCCAGCAGCAGCGCGAAGCCCGGCGCCTGGAGCGCCTGGGCCAGGGCTACATGAGCCAGTTGCTGCGCCTGCAGGTCAGCGAGTTCTTCACCCAGGCGGTGCCCGGCACCCTGACCTCGCTGTCGCGGGCCTGTGCGTTTTTGATCGGTGGTTATTGGGTGGTGCAGGGCACCTGGCAACTGGGCGCGCTGATCGCCTTTTCCACTTACCTGGGCATGGCCGTGGGGCCGGTGCAGAGCCTGCTGGGGCTGTACGTGGCGATCCAGCGCATGACCGTCAGCCTGGGCCGGGTCATGGAATTGCGCGGCGAACAACCGAGCGTGACCACGCCGGCGCAACCGCTGCCGATGCCCAGCGGCGGCGAGCTGTATTTCCGCGACGTGCATTTCAGCCACCCGGGGCGCCCCAGCACCCTGCGCGGCATCGAGGCACGCATTCCCTATGGTCTGAAAGTGGCCCTGGGCGGCGGCTCCGGGGTCGGCAAGTCGACCCTGATCGACCTGCTGCAACGCCACCACGACCCGCAGTCCGGGCAGGTGCTGCTGGACGGCGTCGACCTGCGCCAGCTCGACCTGTTCGAGCTGCGCCGGCGCATCGCCGTGGTCAGCCAGGACATCGTGCTGTTCCGCGGGAGCCTGGCCGACAACCTGGCCTACAGCGTGCCCGACGCACCGCGCGCGGCGGTGGCCGAGGTGGCGCGGCTGGCGCAACTGGACAGCCTGATCGAGTCGCTGCCCGAAGGCCTCGACAGCCCGTTGGGCGAGCGCGGTCAGCAGCTGTCCGGCGGGCAGAAACAACGGATCGCGATTGCCCGCGCGCTGCTTCAGGACCCGCTGATCCTGGTGCTGGACGAAGCCACCTCGGCGGTGGACGAAAGCACCGAGCGCGAAGTGATCGAGGCCATCGACCGGCTGTTCGCCGGGCGCACGCGGATCCTGATCAGCCACCGGCCCTCGACCCTGGCCGACGCCGACCTGCGCTTCGAGCTGGTGGACGGCGTCTTGCAATCGGTGAAGGTGCCCCATGAAGCCTGAGCTGCGGATCGGCGTGGTCGACAGCGGGCATACGGCCGCGCAACGCCCGCAGGTGGTGGCCGGGCGGCGCTTCTACCTGGTGGAGGACGGGGTCGGCGAGGGGGACTTGCGCGAGGACCCCCTCGGCCACGGCAGCGCGATCATCGAGGCGATCCGCGAGCGGGCGCCCAAGGCGCGTTTCTGTGTGGCCCAGGTGTTCGACCAGCGCGGGGTGACCAGCGCCCTGCAGATCGCCAGCGCCCTGGACTGGCTGGTGAGCCAGCGGGTGCGGCTGATCAACCTCAGCCTGGGGCTGCGCCAGGACCGCAGCCTGTTGCGCGAAGCCTGCGCCGCCGCCCTGGCCCGCGGCGTGCTGTTGTGCGCATCGAGCCCGGCCCAGGGCGAAGGCGTATTTCCGGCCCGCTACCCGGGCGTGCTGCGGGTGACCGGCGATGCCCGTTGCACCCCCGGCGAATGGTCGTGGCTCGACAGCCAGCAGGCGGATTTCGCCGCCTGCGTGCAGGGCAGCCACCCCGGCCAGTCCGGCGCGAGCTTGGGCTGCGCGGCCTTGAGCGGGCATATCGCCGGTTACCTCGGCGAACACCACGACGCCGACAACCCGCAGGTGGTCCAGTGGCTGCAGACCCATGCCCGCTATCACGGCCCCGAACGGCGCGGCTGGCCATGAGGCCGCTGCTGATTCTCGGCGCTGGTCCGGCTGGCGCCGCGGTGGCCCTGGGCTTGCGACGGCTGGGCTACGCGGTGGCGCTGGTCAGCGAGTGGCGGCGTTTCCCGGCGCTGGAAGGGGTGTCGCTGCGGGTGCTCGAAGCCCTGCGTGGCGCCGGCCTGGGGCGGGCGCTGGAGGCTGGGTTGCAGGCGTCCCAGCGCCAGGTGGCATGGAACGGCCAGAGCCATGGGCAGAACGTCGAATACCTGCTGGATCGCCCGCGCTTCGATCGCGGTTTGCGCGAGGATCTGCGCGAGGCCGGGGTCGAGTTGATCGAAGGTCGGGTGCTGGAGGTGCAGTCGACGGCGAGCGGGCATCGGGTACGGATCGAGGGGCAGCCCGAGCGGCTAACGGATTTTTTGGTGGAGGCCCGCGGGCGCCAGGCGCCGGCATTGAGTAAAGCGCTGGGCAAAGGCCTGCGGGGCCCGGAAACGCTCAGCCTGCTCAATCGTTGGCAGGGCGCGCCGGGCGCCACCGCCAGCGCCGTGCACAGCCTTGAGGACGGCTGGGCCTGGATGGCGCGCCAGGCCGATGGCCAGTGTTACTGGCAACTGACAGTGGACGTGGCCAGCGCCGAGTTACCGGGCAAGGCGCAACTGCTGGATTACTGCCGTCAGCGGCGCCGGGGTTCGGCCCTGGTGCGGGAGTTTTTCGCTGATGGGCCGGAGCTTGATTTGCAACTGCACGCGCGCAGCAGCACGGCGATTCTCTGCCCGCAGGTGTGTGGCGCCAACTGGATTCGCGTGGGCGATGCGGCCATGGCCGTGGACCCGCTGTCGGGCAACGGTATCTTCCAGTCGCTGTCCTCGGCGTTGCAGGCGCCGGCGGTGATCAACACGCTGCTGCAACGGCCCGAACGCGCGGCCCTGGCGCAGCGCTTCCATGCCCGGCGGGTGGAGCAACTGTTCCTGCGCTTCGCCCGCATCGGCCGCGATTTCTACGCCGACGAGCAGCGCTGGGCCGAACGGCTGTTCTGGCAGGCCCGCCGGCAATGGCCGGACCGTGAACCGGCGCACCGCGAGGCGGACTTTTCCGCCCTGCGCATCGAGCGCGCCCCAGTATTGCGCGAGGGGCTGGTGGACGAAGCCGAGGTGGTGATCACCCCGGACCAGCCGCTGGGCATCTGGCATGTGCAGGGGGTGGAGCTGGCGCCGCTGTTGCGCCGCTTGCCCAACGAACCGGTGCAACAGCTGCTGGCGGGGTTGAGCGCGGAGCAGGACAGGGCTGTGCGTGGCTGGTTGCTGGGGCAGGGCTACAAGCCTTGAGGCGAAGGGGGCGGCTTTTGTAGCCGCTGCCGCAGGCTGCGATCGGCGGCGCAGCCGGCGTAAAAGGCTCGGGCGATCGATCAGCGGATATGTGGTGCCTGGGCGATTGATCGCGGGCAAGCCTCGCTCCTACAGAAGATGAGGCAACCCTGTAGGAGCGAGGCTTGCCCGCGAACCGCGCAGCGGCCATCCAAAGCCCGCTGCCCGGCTTGCGACAGCTAACGATCAGCTATCGGGATTGACGTACACCCGGTGGCCGCCTTTCCAGGTTTCGCAGACCTTGATGTCCCTGATGTGGGTGGCCGGCACTTTTTCGTCGAGCGGGTCTTGCTCGAGAATCACCAGGTCCGCGAAATGGCCGTCCTGCAACGACCCGGTCCAGCCCTCGACGTGGCACTGCCAGGCGGCGTCATAGGTGATGGCTTTCAAGGCCTGCTTGCGCGTCAGGCACTCGGCTTCATTGAGGATCGGTTGCAGCCTTGGGTCATGGACGAACCGTCCCTGGGCATCGCGAATGCCTTCCATCTTGCGGGTCACCGCCTGTTCCATGGAACGCAGCGGCCCCAGCGGCGTTACCGAGCAGTCGCTGTGCAGGGTCACTTTCAGGTTGTGGTCCAGGGCCGACTGGCACAGGTCGAGCATCTGTTCGGCCTTGCCTTCGAAGATCGCCTGTTTGAAGGCGTAACCCCAGTAGCCGACATGACCGATCAGGAAGCTCGGTGACAGGCCCAGGCGCTGCATGGTCTGCAGGGTGTCGGCGGTCAGCAGCGAGCAGTGCTCGATGCGGTGGCGTTTTTCCAGGGCGCTGTTGCCTTGCAGGGCCGCCTCATAGGCTTGCAGGGTGAAGTCGATGGCCCGGTCGCCGTTGGCGTGGATCATCAGCGGCCAGCCGGTTTCGACGGCATTGCGCACCACGGTCTTGTAGGTATCGGGTGTGGTGACCGGGGTGTGGTCCTGGTCGCAGAAATTGAAGTTGCCCACCGGCCGTGTCGCCTCGCAGCAGTAGCGCGTGGCCTGGTAGCCCGTCAGCCCCTGGTTGGAACCGTCCGACACCAGCTTGACCGCGCCCTGATAGAAGCGCTTGGCCTGTTCCCGGCTGACCGGCTGGTAGCGCGGCAGCTTGCCGATGGCCTCGGGCGTGCCATCGCAGGCGGCGGCGTAGCCGATCCGCAGCTTGCGGGGGCGGGTCAGGAAGTAGGCGCCCAGTACCAGCTTCGACTGGGAGTCCATCATCGCGTCGTAGAGCAGGGTGATGCCGCGGCGCGAAGCCTTGTCGAAGTAGTCCTCGAGGTGTTTGAAGATATTCAGTATTTCCAGCTGCTGCCGGAGGGGAATGCTCTTGATGGCGGCCAGCACCTCGGCTTCCTGCAGGACTCCGTTGTCGGCCCTTACACCGGTCTTCTTGAACACCGCGTCGCTCGCCGCGGTGTTCAGGTAGGCGGTGTGCATGGACGCGCTGATCAGCAGCATCGGGTGCTGCTTGTCGATGGTGTCCAGGTTGCCGATGTCGTCGCCGGAGCCACAGTGAAAGGTGATGAGTCTGTTCAGGCCGTGGGGGACGACCTGGAAGGGCATCAGCGCCGGATCGACCTGATGGCCGAGGATCCAGGTCGAGTTGTCCTTGGGCAGGTTGCCCTGGATGGTGCTTTTCAACCAGTTCCAGTCATAGGTGGGCCGCAGCCGCTGGTTCTTGTGCTCATCCGGGTTGTCGCTATCGATGGCCCCCAGGTTCAGCCAGCCTTCCATGGCGCAGCTCTGCACGATATGGGCGTGGGGTTCGATCAGGCCGGGCAACAGGGTCTTGCCGTTCAGGGACTGCTTCTTGTAGGTGATGCCCAGGGCGTTCATGCGGGCTTCGACGGCGGCCAGGGTGCCGGAGGCGACCACGTCGCCGGCGTGGATGCCCAGGGCCTCGACCCGTTCGTCCATGTTGCCGTCGCGCAAGGGGTAGATGGTGCCGTTGGTAAAGATGATGGACTCGCCGGCCGGCTCCTTGGCCAGTTCATTGGCGTCCTGTGGTTGGTTGGCGCTATGGCTGGCCGGGTCGAGGCTGTCCTTCAGGGCGTTCCAGATGGGGTTGTGGCATCCGCATTGGACCCAGTCGTGATCATTTCCATTTGATCCCATGATGCTTTCCTCGGGTTTTCGGTGGTGATGAGGTGTGGGTTGAAGGGGGTGAGCCAGGCTCGCAGGGCAGCTATCGAGCCGGCTCGGGCTGAGCGTAGCAGCCGTTCGGGGCGCGGACCGGGCAGCGGGTCGGTGACCTTGGACCAGTCGTCGGGAGGCGCCGGGCAGACCCCGGCGCCGCGGTTGAGGAGCGCCTGCGCGAGTGCGGGGCGCTAGGGCTAGCGCGGGTCAGAGCTTGATCAACACCGATTTCAGCTCGGTGTAATGCTCGATCGCCGCGTAACCCATTTCCCGGCCCACGCCGGACATCTTGTAGCCACCGAACGGCAGCGCCGGGTCGAGGGCGCTGTGGCAGTTGACCCAGACCGAGCCGGACTTGATCCGCGGGATCATCCGGTGCACCGCCGCCAGGTCGTTGGACCAGATGCTCGCGCCCAGGCCGTAGGGGCTGTCGTTGGCCATGCGCAGGGCATCGGCTTCGTCGTCGAAGGGAATGGCCACCAGCACCGGGCCGAAGATCTCTTCCTGCACCAGCGAATGCTGCTGGTCGACGTCGACGATCACCGTCGGCTTGACGAAATAACCGGGGCCGAACTGCTCGCCGCCACAGGCGATGGTGGCGCCGCTTTCCCGGCCCATTTCGATGTAGCGCCAGACCCGTTCCTGCTGCCGGGCGGAGATCAGCGGGCCCATGTCGACGCTGGCGTCCAGGCCGCTGCCGAGCTTCATGGCATTGGCGATGCCGGCGATATCGGCCACCACCTTGTCGAAGTGCTTGCGCTGCACATACAGCCTGGAGCCGGCGCAGCAGACCTGGCCCTGGTTGAAGAAGATCGCGCTGGCGGCGCCGGCCACGGCGCTGCCCAGGTCGGCGTCGGCCATGACGATGGTCGGCGACTTGCCGCCCAGTTCCAGGGTGACCCGGGTCATGGAGTCCATGGCGATCTTGCCGATTTCCTTGCCCACCGCGGTGGAGCCAGTGAAGGTCAGCTTGTCCACCCGTGGGTTATGGGTCAGGGCGGCGCCTGCGGTGATGCCGGTGCCGGTGACCACGTTGAACACGCCGTCGGGGTAGCCGGCTTCCTGCACCAGCTCGGCGAGTTTCAGCGCGGTCAGCGGGGTTTCGTCGGCCGGCTTGAGCACCACCGTGCAGCCGGTGGCCAGGGCCGGGCCGAGCTTCCAGCAGGCCAGCAGCAGCGGGAAGTTCCAGGCGACGATGGCGCCGACCACGCCCACCGCCTCGCGGCGGATGAAACTGTGGAACTGCTGGTCAGGCATCAACGGCACTGAGACCTCGACGCTGCTGCCTTCGATCTTGGTCGCCCAGCCGGCCATGTAGCGCAGGAAGTCGATGGCCAGTTGCACGTCCATGACCTGGGCCACCGCGGCGCTCTTGCCGTTGTTCAGGCATTCCAGTTGCGCCAGCAGCTCGGCGTCGCGCTGCATCAGGTCGGCGAGTTTCCACAGCAGGTTCTGCCGTTCCCGCGGGCGGGTGCGGCTCCAGGGCGAATCGTCGAAGGCCTGGCGCGCAGCCAGCACCGCGCGGTCGACATCGTCCACCGTGGCCCGCGGCACCACGCACAGTTGCTCGCCGGTGGCCGGGTTGCGCAGGGGCATGGTCTGGCCGTCGGCGGCCTCGACCCATTCGGCGCCGATCAGCATGCGCGGCGCGCGCTGGATAAACGCGGTGGTGGCGGGGAGCAGGGTTGCAATAGCCATGACAGAACCTCTTGTTATGCGTGAGGCGAGGGCTTTCGCAACCCCTGTGCCAGTTTTGGCTGGCGCTTAAGTCGATGATTTGAATCGGGTTTATTTGCGGAGGCGGAAGGGCGCCGGATACAGGCTGTCGCAATTTGCGAATGCCTTGAGACAAGTCCGGCCTGAACTTACCCGCCGCGAATTCGTCGTAAAGGGGCTCGTTATAAAAGGAGCATTGAACAAGGAGATGTGCAGTGAAGATTTCAACGATCCTGGGAACCGCCGTGTTGCTGGCTCCATTCTTTGCCCAGGCCGCGACGACCCCGGCCGAGCCGGAACTGCCGGCGTACCAGAGCAGCCTGGCCAGCTACCGCTGCGAGGGTGGGGTGGAGGTGCAGGCGGCCTACCTGAATATCGAAAACGGTGCTTCGTTCGCCACCCTGTATTACAAGGGCCAGCTGATCCCGATGCATATCGCCCGTTCCGGCTCCGGCGCGCTGTATGTCGCCGACGACGAGCAGAACAGCTACCGCTGGCACACCAAGGGCGACAGCGGCCTGTTGAGCTTCCTGGAAGCCGACCACACCGCCAAGGAGCAGCAGCTGTTGAAGGACTGCAAGGAGCAGAAGGCCGAGGAGCAATAACGCCCTCAGTCGCAGTCTCGCTTGTCCGGCCGGCGAAGGCCCAGGCTGTTGCGTTGTTCCTCCATCCGTCATCGCGAGCAAGCTCGCTCCTACAGGGGTTGCGCATTCTCCGTAGGAGCGAGCTTGCTCGCGATAGATCGGCACAAGCGCCGCTGACCTAGCGGTTGAAACGCTCCACCAGCGAGTACTGGGTGGTGGCGGTCTGGGTCAGTTCCTTGCTCAGTTCGGCCGAGTGATGGGCCTGTTCCGAGGTCTGGTCGGCCAGTTGCGCAATGGTGCTGATATTGCGGCTGATTTCCTCGGCGACGGCGCTCTGCTCCTCGGTGGCGGCGGCGATCTGGGTGGTCATGTCGGTGATGTTGGCCACTGCCTCGCTGATGCCCAGCAGCGCCTGGTCGGCCTCCAGCACCCGGGCCACGCCTTCCTCGGCCTGGCGCTGGCCGCTTTCCATGCTCTGCACGGCGTTTTGCGAAGAGTTCTGCAACTGGGTGATCAGCTCATGGATCTGCTGGGTCGATTGCGCGGTGCGCTGGGCCAGCTGGCGCACCTCGTCGGCCACCACGGCGAAACCGCGGCCCATGTCACCGGCGCGGGCCGCTTCGATGGCGGCGTTGAGTGCCAGCAGGTTGGTCTGGTCGGCGATGCCCTTGATCACATCGACCACGGTGCCGATCTCGTCGCTGTCCCTGGCCAGTTGCGCGACGTTCTGCCCGGTCTCGCCGACCACCTGCGACAGGCGTTCGATGGCTTCGCGGGTATCGCGGGCCACTTCGCGCCCACGCCCGGTCAACTGGTTGGCGGCCTGGGTGGCGTCGGCGGTGCGCTGCACATGGCTGGCCACTTCCTGGGTGGTGGCGGCCATCTGGTTGACGGCGGCGGACACCTGCTCGGTTTCCAGTCGCTGGCGGTCCAGGCCGCGGGAGCTGTCGCTGGCCAGGGTGTCAGAGCGGCTGGCCAGGGCATTGAGCTGCTCGGCGCTGTCCTGCAGGCGGGTGAGGCAGGTTTTCAGCCGCGCGTCCTGGCTGACGAAGGCGGTTTCCAGGCACGCCTGGGGGCCGTGGGCGTCGCTGTACATCTGCGCGATCAACGGGTCGCAGGTGGACGAGTCGGCCAGTTGCAGCAGGCGCCGGGCGGCATGGTTCTGGCGCTGCATCGCCAGCAGCGCCAGGGGCACGGAGACCCCGGCGGCCACCGCCAGCGCCAAAGGCGGCGCCAGCCAGAGACCGCTCAGGCCACCGGCCAGGCCCGTGGCCAGGAAGGGCGCCCAGCCGAGCAGGGCCGGTTGCCAGCGATGTCGGCGGGGGATGGCCGGCTGCTGGCGGTTGAGGCGCTGGTAGAGGTCTTGCGCGCGACGGATCTGTTCGGCGCTGGGTTTGACCCGGACCGACTCGTAGCCGACGATCCGGCTGCCCTCGAAAATTGGCGTGACGTAGGCGTTGACCCAGTAATGGTCGCCGTTCTTCGAGCGGTTCTTGACGATGCCCATCCACGGCTGGCCCTGTTTCAGCGCTGCCCACATATGGGCAAATACCGCGGGGGGGACATCGGGGTGACGGACGATGTTCTGTGGAGCGCCGATCAGGTCATCGCGGTCGAAACCGCTGATGTCCACGAAGGCATCGTTGCAGTAGCTGATGACGCCATGGGCATCGGTGGTGGAGATGAGTTTCTGGTTCGACCCCAGAGCCACTTCGCGTTGTGTAACGGGCTGATTGTTTCTCATTTCCAGATTGCTCCTTTTGTCCTACAAAATCCATCGGCACAATTCAGAACAATCTTAGAGAAATTTTAGAAAATTCCTTGCATAACAATTAGTTGCATTCCCATCTGCGAGGAATTCTGAATACTCCCGAGCGGGTTTTGCAGGTCGTTGAATCCGTTGGGAAAAATCTGGCACCAAAGCAGCCCGGGCTCGCCGGAGCGAGCCGCTGACGAAGCGCAACGGGCAGGAAGCCCGCTTCAGCTGTCGTGGGCGCCGAGGGCGTATTGCAGGACTTGCAGGGCGTGGGTGAGCCGCGCCTTGCGCTTGTCGATGATGCTCGGGTCGCCATAACGCTGCGCGGCGTCGAGTTCCATCTGGCGCAATATCACCTGGTACTCGGCCTGGCGCAGGGGCGGGTTGTGCTCGAAGTGCAGGCCGTCGCAATAGCGGCTGAGGGGATCCAGCGCCCGTTGCAGGCCGGCCAGTTGGCGGTACGCGGGGTCGGGCAGGAGTTTTTCCAGGCTGCTCTTGATGGCCTCGCCGCGGGTCAGGCAACTGCTGGTGGCTTCCGGCGGGGCCGGTTCGGGGTCTTCCTGGGCGTGGCCCGTGCTGGCTGCAAGGCCAAGCAGGGCCAGCAGGGTGAGGGAGGTGAGGGCGTTCATGAAGGTCCTTGATACGACAGGCGTGCGGGGCGCTATCTTCAAGAGCCAATGCACGTCGGACCATCAGACACAACTGAAAAAGCCTTGGGTTATTTCTGAGTTTTCCCATCAGACCGTTGGGCGCAGCTTCAGCGCGAGCCGAGCATCCGCTCGATCACCGCCCACAATTGCGGGTCGTTGAAGTCCTCGACCACCAGATGCGCACCGGCGGCCAGCAGGGCCTCGGGGCTCTGGCTGGTGGCCAGGCCGACGGTGAAGATCCCGGCCCCGACCGCGGCGGTCAGGCCAGGGATCGAGTCCTCGAAGGCCATCCCGGCCTCGGCGCTGGCACCCAGGCACTCCAGGCCGGTGAGGTAGGGCAGCGGGTCGGGCTTGGCCCGCGGCAATTCCTCGGCCACCAGCACGGTGTCGAAGCGATCGCCCAGCCCCAGCACGGCCAGCATGTGCTCGGCGTTGGCCCGTGGCGCATTGGTCACCACGCACATGCCGATGCCGCGTTCCCGGGCGAAATCCAGCAGGCGCAACAGGCCCGGCATCGGCGTCAGCTGCGGCGACAACTGGCGAAAGCGCGCCTCCTTGCGGTCGGCAAAGGCCTCGTGCTCGGCCACCGAGCGCTGCGGGAACAGGTAGCGGCACATATTGGCGTTGGCCTGGCCACTGACATGGGCCTCGAACTCTTGATGGGTGAACACCCGGCCATCTTCCTCCAGCAACAACTGCTGCAACGCCAGCAGGTGCAATTGGTCGGTGTCGGTCAGGGTGCCGTCGAGATCGAAAAGCAGGGCATTGAGCATGGCGCGATTCCTGTCAGGGCCGGGGGCTGAAGCGGTTAAGCCAGGCATCGTAGCAGCTGCCAAAGAGGGTGCCACAGCCATTTCTCGGGGGAGATTCAGAATGCAGCTCCGCTGCCAGCGACCTCTCCCTTCCTATGCTTAGCTCTCAAGATCCCTCTGCTCTTGCAGGCACGGGCGGGTCTCGTCTCAGAGTGGAACAGTTGTCGCGAAATTAAACGCGGACGGCCGGCGATTGCCTGGGAGGTGTGTCCTGGAACTCCAGCAAGCCCTTGATAAAACACATCATTTGTAAGCTGGCACGCTCCGTGTATTGCTCACCTCAGCCGTTTCTCTTGCCTCCATGCCCGGCGCGACGGGCATGGCAGAAACCATAAAAACGACGCACAACAATAATAAAGCTCCTAATAAAAAGCTCCGTGGAGGTCCGACCTTGATCAAGAGAACACTCCGAGCAGGCATGTCCAGCGGCCTGCTGGCGCTGGCGGTCTGCGCCGCCTTGCATTCCCCTCCCAGCCTCGCGGCGCGCGATGCCCAGGCCATCCTCAAGGAGACCTGCCAGGGCTGCCATACCCCGGAAACGGGGGGCGGCCTGAGCCGCATCAGCCACCAGCGCAAGACCCCGGAAGGCTGGCTGATGAGCATCGCCCGCATGCAGATCATGCATGGCCTGCAGATCAGCGACGACGACCGCCGCACCCTGGTCAAATACCTGGCCGACACCCAGGGCCTGGCGCCGAGCGAAACCGACGGCGTGCGTTACGCCCTGGAGCGGCGCCTGAACACAGTGGAGAAGTTCGACGAACAAACCAGCCAGATGTGCGGCCGCTGCCACTCCGGTGCACGGGTCGCCCTGCAACGGCGTCCGGCCCAGGAGTGGGAACGCCTGGTGAACTTCCACCTCGGCCAATGGCCGTCCCTGGAGTACCAGGCGCTGTCCCGCGACCGCGACTGGTTCGACCTGGCGCGCAAGGAGATGGTGCCGCTGCTGGCCAAGCGGTATCCGCTGGACAACCCGGCCTGGACAAAATGGCTGGGCAGCGCACCCAAGGCCGAGACCCTGGCAGGCGACTGGAGCTTCAGCGGCCACCTGCCGGGCAAGGGCGAACTGGCCGGGGTGATGAGCGTCAGCGCCGATGGCAATGACACCTTCAAGGTCAGCGTCAAGGGCCAGTACGCCGACGGCAGTCCGTTCAACGGCGAGGGCAGCGCGATCCTCTACAGCGGCTACGAATGGCGCGGCAATGTCAGCATCGACGGCGTGAGCATGCGCCAGGTGTTCGCTGCCAAAGGCAATGAATTGCAGGGCCGGATGTTCGAGGCCGAGCACGACGAACGCGGCCTGGACTTCGTCGCCGCCAAGCAGGGCAGCAGTCGTTTGCTGGCGGTGCAACCGGGTTACCTGAAGGCTGGCGGTGAAACCGAAGTCACCCTGATCGGCAGTGGCCTCACCGGCAAGCCGAGTTTTGGCAAGGGCGTGGAAGTGCTCGAAGTCATCGAGCAGAGCCCGCAGCGGATCAGGCTCAAACTCAAGGCGGCTGCCGATGCCCAGCCGGGCCTGCGCAACGTCACCGTCGGCACGCTGAAAGGCCCGACGCTGTCGGTCTACAGCACGATCGCCGAAGTCAAAGTCGTGCCTGAGTTCTCGGTGGCGCGTATCGGCGAGGGCGGTGGCTCGACGCCCAAGGTCCAGGGCCGCTTCGATGCCGAAGCCTGGGGCAAGGGCGCCGATGGCAAGCCGTACCGCATCGGCGTGTTCCCGGCGCAGTGGAAGGTCGAAGCCTTCGACGAGCGCGCCAAGGAAGACGAGGACGTCAAGTTTGCCGGCACCATGCAGGCCGACAGCGGCGTGTTCATTCCAGGCGATGCCGGGCCCAACCCGCAGCGCAAGATGTCCACCAACAACGCCGGCAACCTCAAGGTGATCGCCGCCGTCGACGACGCAGGGAAATCCCTGACCGGCGCAGGCCACCTGATCGTCACCGTGCAACGCTGGAACAATCCACCCATCCCTTGAGGCGCGGTCCGTGACTTGAGACACCCTTTCGGAATGACCGCAGGCCCCCGCGAAAGGGGGCCGGCACAGGAGGTTTGCAATGGGCGCTATCTTGAATCTGGTCGAACGCAACCTGCACGAAGTGCAGGTCGATGCCGACCGCATGCTGTTCCATATCCCCAGCAGTTCGCTGTTCGCCAGCGATGAGTTGACCGGCACCATCATCGACACCTTGCGCGGCCCCGGCTGCACCCCGGAGGACCTGGTCCAGCGCCTCGGCGCACGGTTCAACGGCGAGGAAATCAACGAAACCCTGCGCGAGCTGATCGCCCTGGAACTGGTCAGCGACGGCTCGCCGCTGACCCCGGAGATCGCCGTCAAACGGGTCGAGCGCACGGCGATCAACACCGTGGTGCTCAACGTCAACACCGGCTGCAACCTGAGTTGCACCTACTGCTACAAGGAGGACCTGGACAAGCCCTCGGCGGGCAAGAAGATGGACGTCGAGACGGCTATCGCCTCGGTGGAAATGCTGCTCAGGGAATCCCCCGATGAACAGCGTTTCACCGTGGTGTTCTTTGGTGGCGAGCCGCTGAGCAACCGCAAGCTGATCGAATACATGGTCGACTACTGCGAGAAGCGTTTTCGCGAGGCGGGCAAGTTCGTCGAGTTCGTCATGACCACCAATGCCACGCTGCTCACCGAGGAGACAGTGGACTACCTCAATGCCCACCGCTTTGGCTTGTCGGTGAGCATCGACGGGCCGAAGACCGTGCACGACCGCAACCGCATCACCGTGGGCGGGCAGGGCACCTATGACGTGGTGCGGCGCAAGGCGAAGATGCTGCTGGCGCGCTACGACAGCCGCCCGGTCGGTGCGCGGGTGACCTTGACCACTGGCGTCACCGATGTGGAAACCATCTGGGACCACCTGTTCAACGAACTGGGTTTCGCCGAGGTCGGGTTTGCCCCGGTGACCTCGGGCGATATCAGCAGCTTCAACCTCACCGGCGAAGAACTGATCGAAGTCTTCGCCAGCATGAAGCGCCTGGGCCGGCGTTACCTGGAGGCGGCCCTGGAGCATCGCAATATCGGTTTTTCCAACCTGCACCAGCTGATCACCGATATCCACGAAGGCCACAAGAAGGCGCTGCCCTGTGGCGCCGGGCTGAAGATGCTGGCGGTGGACCACAAGGGCGAGCTGAACCTGTGCCACCGCTTTACCGGCTCATCGCTGCCGACCTTCGGCAATGTGCGCGACGGCGGGGTCAAGCAGATGGAGCTCAACGACTTCCTGTCCCAGCGCCTGGACCGCAGCAACACCGGCTGCGACAGCTGCCGCATCCGCAACCTGTGTTCCGGCGGCTGCTACCACGAGAGCTACGCCCGCTACGGCGACCCGGCGCACCCGACCTATCACTATTGCGAACTGATGCGTGACTGGGTGGACTTCGGCATCGAGGTCTACAGCCGGATCATGGCCAACAACCCTGCGTTCATCAGCAGCTACATCACTCCGCGCAAGGCTCACTGACATGAAACATCTCAAGCCGATCAATAACAAAGCCCAGAAACTGGAACAGGCCGCCGACGAGAACCGTATCGAAGAGGTGGTTGCCATGAGTTCGGTGGCCGGTTGTGCCTCGACCACCGACCCGGGCTGGGAAATCGATGCCTTCGGTGGCGTGTCGTCCTTGTGCCAGCCGATGGAGGCCGACCTCTACGGTTGCTCCGACCCGTGCTGGTGGCCGGCCCAGGTGCCGGACATGATGAGTACCTACCCCGACTGGAACAAGGACGCCCAGGCTTCCAACGAGAACTGGCGCAATCTCGGCACCGTGTTCCCCAAAGACAAGTAATCGGTCAGTAGAAGGATTCCAGCATGCTTCGCAAAAATGCCTGCGGCCTGGCCGCTTCCGTGATCCTGGGCGCCTGTTCCCTCGGCGTCCTGGCCGACGACAACACTGACAACAAGGCCCTCAACGCCGGCCATGAATACATGGTCACCACCAACTACCCGAACAACCTGCACGTGATCGACCTGGCCAGCGACACGCTGTACAAGACCTGCAAGATGCCCGACGCCTTCGGCCCCGGCACCGTGCAACTGGCGCCGGACCGCAAGGTCGCCTACGTGCTGAACAACCACTACGCCGATGTCTACGGGGTCGAGCTGGACAGCTGCAAGCAGGTGTTCCACGCCAGCATCACCCAGCAGCCGGGGGAAAAGGCCCGCTCGATGTTCGCCTTCACCGTCAGCCACGACGGCAAGGAGCTGTACACCGTGGCCAACCCGACCCAGATGCTCAACGACCGCTATGAGGTCAAGCAGCCGCGGCTGGACGTCTACGCCACCGACGCCGGGCTCAAGGCCAAGCCGGTGCGCAGCTTCCCGGCGCCACGGCAGCTGACCATCATGCAGAGTGGCGACGACGGCTCGCTGTATGTGGCCGGGGCGGATGTGTACAAGGTCGATGTCAAGACCGGCAAGTTCGACGTGCTGATCCCCAGCCGCCACTGGAAGCGCCCGAACTACAGCGCGCCGGACGTGCTCTACGTGTGGAACCAGCAGACCTGGCGCCATGACTTCTCGCTGCTCTACACCGCCGCCAAGTTCAAGGACAAGAAACAGGACCCGGCCAGCGCCGAGTACCTGTACGGCCTGTTCAGCATCGACTTGAAGACCGGCAAGAGCGAAACCACCGACTTCGGTCCGCTGACGGAGATCTACTTCAGCGGCATGCGTTCGCCGAAGGACCCGAACCTGATGTTCGGTGTGCTCAACCGCCTGGCCAAGTACGACATCAAGCAGAAAAAACTGCTCCAGGCCGCCACCCTGGACCATTCCTACTACTGCATTTCCTTCAACAAGGCAGGCAGCAAGATCTACCTGGCCGGGACCTTCAACGACGTGGCGATCTTCGATGCCGACAGCCTGAAGCAGATCGGCAGCATCAAGCTGCCGGGCGGGGACATGGCGATCACCACGGCCCAGGTGTTCGAGCGTTAGGCGTCGATACCGCCATCGCGAGCAAGCTCGCTCCTACAGGGGAATGTGTCATCTCCCGACACCGCACTCCAAATGCATGCGGTCCCTTGTAGGAGCGAGCTTGCTCGCGAAAAATCTAAAGATCGCCGCCGATCAATTGCCCGGCACCGGGCAGCTCAGGTCGCCTTCCTGGCACTTGAGGTAGGTCTTGAACGCCTCGACCCGGGCCTTGGTCAGGTCGGTGGTGCAGTTGCTGTAGATCAACGGATAGACGCTGCCACCGGCAACGCCCGACGCGGCGAACCCGCATTCCGCATCCCGGAAGGCCACCCAGGCGCGCTGGGCGCTGACCAGCAGCTTCTTGCCGTCCGGGTTGTCCTTCAGGCGCTGGGTGATGCGCTGGTAGAGCGTGTTCAGTTCCTTGTCCGCGGCCTGGTGCTGCTCGGCGGCGCACTGGTTCATGGCGGCCTGGGTGGTGGCGTTGGCACAGTCGGCGGCCTGTGCCAGCGGGGTGAGCAGCAGCGGCGCCAGGGCCAGGAAAATGCGTGGGTTCATGGGGATTCTCACAGTGAAGGGGGACACACCGACAAGGGGCATCGCCCGATGTTGGCGTCGCGCGGCAAGGGCCGCCGGTCAATCGTCGTCATAATCGCCGCCGGACAGCTCGAAGGCCGCGGCCTCGACCGCGCGGACCGGTGACAGGCTATAGGGCGCGATCTTCAGCCTGTCGAGGCGTCTGCTGTACGCCTGGTCGAAGTCGTTATAAAACGCGGAGAAATCGGGAGACGCGATCAGTGCCTCAATGTCTTTAATGTAGCGGTGGTAGTTTCCAACGTTGCTCATGTGAGCCTGCAAGGATTTTTTGAAGGGCATTGCCCAGAACAGAGCGACCTTCGAATCCCAGATCGGGTAGAGCTGCGGGCGCAGAAAGTGCAGGAGCTTGGAGGTGCCCACTACCGAGTGCAGGCTGTTGGCCAGATCCTGCATCTGCGCCGTGTCGATCAGGACGTCCGATTGCAGTGCGCAGGCGAGGGCGGCCGAGGCTCTATCGACATGTCTGGCATTCACCCGGGCCACCCTGGGCATCCAGCCGTAGCACATCGCCGATAACTGCAACAGCAGGTCGCCACTGTCGTGGGTGCTGGCCAGGGTCCTGGAGGCGGCCAGCAGGGCGGGGTAGGAGCGCAGGTAGGTCAGCGACTGAGGCGTCAGTTCGATCAGCGGCTCGTCGATCAGCCTGATCGCCCGGCGCAGTTTTTCCAGGGTGATTGCGGGGGATGTCTGGGTCATCGGAGGCATTCCATTTCTGTTGTCCGCTGCGCTCACTACCGCGTTGGGCAGCGGCGAGGCAGCCATTGGCGAGTGGCGAGCTTAGCCCTGTTTTTCGGCGGCGGGGCGAGGGATTTCAACCTGTGCCTGGTCGGGCGGTAAAAAAATACGCAACTATCAGGTTGCGTTTTTCGCGAGAGCGTCTAGGGTTTCATCACTGGAGGTGACCCATGAACTCATCAGATCGCATCGAAAGAAAGATCCTGCTCAAGGCAACCCGTTCCCGTGTCTGGGCCGCGCTGGCCGATGCCGAGGCGTTCGGCAGCTGGTTCGGCGTAGCGCTCGTGGGCCAGCGTTTTGTCGTCGGGCAACGCACCCGGGGGCAGATTACCTACCCCGGGTATGAACACCTGGTCTGGGATGTGCTGGTGGAGCGGCTGGAGCCCGAACACCTGTTCGCCTTCAGCTGGCACCCTTACGCGGTGGAGTCTGGAGTCGACTATTCCGTCGAGCCCAGCACCCTGGTGCAATTCGAACTCGAAGACCTGGACGGCGGTACCTTGCTGCGGGTGGTCGAGTCGGGGGTCGACGGCATTCCACCCGAGCGGCGGCTCAAGGCGTTTCGCATGAACAGCCGCGGCTGGGACGAGCAGATGAACAATATCGAGACCTACCTTGGCCCCTGATACTTCTTCCCCATCCCTGTTGCCGGTGGCGGCATCGCTGGACGGCTCGGCCATGATCTTCGCGGCACTGGGTGACGAGACCCGCTTGCGGCTCGTCGCCATCCTGTGTGGTGGCGGCGCCATGTCGATCACCCAACTGACCCTCGGCACCGATATCAGCCGCCAGGCGGTGACCAAGCACCTGCAGGTGCTGGCGCAGGCCGGGCTGGTGCGCGACGCCAAGCTGGGGCGCGAGCGCCTGTGGGCGTTCGAGCCGGGCCGGCTGGCCGAAGCCCGGCGCTCGCTGGAGGTGATCGGCCAGCAGTGGGATCAGGCCCTGGGTCAATTGCAGGCCTTTGTCGAGTCATAACGGAAATCATCACGGATGTTCGAGTTTTACCTGAAACGCTGGAACCTGCAGGTCGATGGCGCGCCCATCGTCACCCCTGGCAGCCACCTGTTGCCAGTGCGCCTGGACGACGCGCCGGCGATGCTGAAGATCGCCCTCGACGACGAGGAAAAATACGGCAACCGGCTGATGGCCTGGTGGGCCGGGGAGGGCGCCGCCCGGGTCTACGCGCACCACGGCGATGCCTTGTTGATGGAGCGGGCCATGGGCCGGCGCTCGCTGATGCAGATGGCCCTGGCCGGCGAAGACGACGAGGTCAGCCGGATCGTCTGCGCCAGCCTGGCACGCCTGCACGCGCCACGCTCGACACCCTTGCCGCCGCTGTTGACCCTGCCGGAATGGTTCAAGGCCCTGCGTCTGGCCGCCCGGCGTGAGGGCGGGATGTTCCTGCGCTGCCTGGCCACGGCCGACGAGTTGCTGGCATCCCCTCGGGAACAGGTGGTGCTGCACGGCGATATCCATCACGACAACGTGCTGGATTTCGAGGAGCGCGGCTGGCTGGTGATCGATCCCAAGCGGGTCATGGGCGAGCGCGGCTTCGATTTCGCCAACCTGATCTGCAACCCGGACCTGCCGACCAGCGGCGATCCGCAGCGCTTCACCCGCCAGGTCGAGGTCATCGCCCAGGCCGCGGGGCTGGAGCGCAAGCGCCTGCTGCAATGGGTGCTGGCCTATACCGGGCTGTCCGCCGCGTGGTTCCTGGAGGACGGCGACATCACCAGCATGGAACACGAACTGCAGGTGGCGGAGTTGGCCATCCAGGCCCTGGAAGGCGCGGCCTAGGGGTTTTGGTCAGTGGTTTTATGGCGAAAGGCTTACATGCCCTGGCTGCTATTTCGCCTGTTGCCGATTGGGCGACAGGCTTAATCTTCATTCACCAACTGCAGCGCAGGACGCGCTCAGGGTCATGGATGACCGACCATGTGCAAGGATGCAGCGACAGGATGTCGTAATGGTCTTGAAAAAAACCCGCTTCGGCGGGTTTTTTTTCGCCTGTGGAAAAGCTAGAGGTGACGGATCTCCTCCGGCACATGCCCCCAGTTGTCATGGCGACCGTCGGCGTAATGCACCGGGGCCGCAAGCAGCTCCTGCAGGTCGACGTCATCCAGGGTCATCACCTGCACCGCGACATAGTCGCCGCCGATTTCCTGCACATGCCCGCGCCCGAAGGTGCGCACGCCGCAATGCTTGCAGAACAGATGATGGGTATTGCCACGGTTGAACCGATAGTCGCTCAGCGCCTGTTCGCCACTGAGCAGGCGAAAGGCCTTGGGGGCGATGATCGCGTTCCAGTTGCGGGTCTTGCTGCAGATCGAGCAATTGCACTTGTGGGTGCCCAGGCTCAAGTCGATCTCGACTTCATAGCGCACGGCACCGCAATGACAACTGCCGGTGTAAGTCTTGTGCATGGCAAGGCTCCTGAGGGAAGGCTGGGCCAGAGTGTAGAGGCTGCCTGAACACGCGCGGGAAAACTTTTCAATTAAGGCCAGTAGCCAGTATTGAACATGTCTTGCCTAGATGAAAAAAGTTCAGATAAGAGCATGTAAGTTCGTCCGCTGGGTAGCGCGAAGGACCTACCAGAGTTGGTAGGTTTACAAGTATCCGATTGCAGATAGAGTTTCAGCCAAGAAGACGGGTTCTGTCTCACTACCAATACATTCTGTCAAAAACAGGCAGATAGTGTTTGGAATGCGCGGTGGGCGATTTCCGCTTTCAGTTCATCACCAGGCCGCTGTTCCGGGTGCTGCTGTTTTGTCGTTCATTATGTTTTGTTTTTAAGTTCGACCTGCCACGAATACAGCGCGCACCTTGTTTGTCGTGCCCAACTTATAAAACTGCCTTTCATGCCGAGGTTCATTTCAAGTGATCTCTGGCGTGCCTGTGTGGTTGAAAAGCAAAAGGTCCCCGCACTTATGAAACATGTACTTGTGGTTCGTTATTCGCAAAGCGGTCAGTTGAGCGAAGTGGTCGAAAGCCTGATCTCGCCCCTGCGTTCGACGCAGGAGGTCAAGGTGCATGAAGTCGTGCTCAAGCCCCGGGTTGCCTATCCGTTTCCCTGGCCGGTGGGCAGGTTTTTCGACGTGTTTCCCGAGACCGTGCAGCTCAGCCCGCCGGCCATCGAACCGGTGCATACCGATCATCCATGGCCTTTCGACCTGGTGATCCTGGCGTATCAGGTCTGGTACCTGTCGCCGTCGCCGCTGATCACCGCGTTTCTCCAGAGCGCGGAAGGCAAGCGCCTGCTGGCCGGGCGCCCGGTGGTCACGGTGATCGCCTGCCGCAACATGTGGCTGATGGCCCAGGAGGTGGTCAAGCGCCTGCTGGACGAGGCCGGCGCGCGGCTGCGCGACAACGTCGTGCTGACCGACCGGGCCAATACCTTCGCCACCCTGATTACCACGCCGCGCTGGATGTTCACCGGCAGCCGCGAGTCATTCCTCGGCCTGCCCAAGGCCGGGATCAGCGCCGAGGATGTCCAGGGCGCCGCACGTTTCGGGCGGGCATTGAAGGCCGCCCTGTATGCCAATAAAGAGAAAGCCAAAGGGCCGATGCTGGCCGGGCTGGGGGCGGCGCCCGTCAACCCCGGGCTGATACTCAGCGAGCGTGCGGCCTATAAAGGCTTCAAGTTCTGGTCGGGAATAATTTGCCGTTTCGGCAAGTATGGGCAATGGCTACGGCGACTCTTGCTGGGCGTGTTCATCGTTTATCTATTGCTGGTCATCTTGACTGTCCTGCCTATTTCACTGGTGTTACGCCGTTTGCTTCATCCCTTTATCCGGACGCGACTGGACGAGTTGCAGCGTTATTACGAACAACCGTCCGGCTCGCAACTAAATCTTGAAACTGAAGAGTGAAATCATCATGAGTGAATCGTTTGTCTATATTACGAAAACATCCACTTATATGCCGGGAGAGGCAGTGGATAACGATACGATGGAAAGCATTCTCGGGTATGTGGGCGGGCGACCTTCACGGTCTCGACAAGTAGTGCTGCGCAATAACGGTATCAAGCAGCGCTATTATGTGCTGGACCCGCAGACCGGTATTCCCCGTTTCACTAACGCGCAAATAACCGCCGAGGCGATCAAGGGCCTGGTGGGCGACGGTTTTGCCCTGGACTCCATGGAATGCCTGTCCACCGGCACCACCATGCCGGACCAGCTGATGCCCAACCATGGCGTGATGGTGCATGGCGAGTTGGGCAACAAACCTTGCGAAGTGGTGTCCACCGCCGGCATCTGCCTGGCGGGCCTGACCGCATTGAAATACGCCTACCTGTCGGTGCTGTCGGGGGCCAGCCGCAATGCCGTGGCCACCGCCTCGGAGGTGCCTTCGCCGGTGCTGCATGCGCGCAACTTCGATGCGGAAAACGAGGCACTGGTGGCGCAGATGGCGGCCCGCCCGGAAATCGCCTTCGATAAAGACTTCCTGCGCTGGATGCTGTCCGACGGCGCCGGGGCCTTTCTGCTCGAGAACCAGCCACGGGCCGGCGGCCTGTCGCTGCGCATCGACTGGATCGACATCTTCTCCTACGCCAACGAATTGCCGACCTGCATGTACGCCGGCGCGGAAAAGGCCGAGGACGACAGCCTGGTCGGCTGGAAGCTGCTGACCCCGGAGGAGTGGGCCTCGCGCTCGATCTTCGCGATCAAGCAGGACGTGCGGCTGCTGAATGAGAACGTGGTGAAGTACACCCTCGGCAAGCCGCTCAAGGAGGTGATGATCAAGCGCAACCTGTCGCCCGAGGCCATCGACTGGTTCCTGCCGCACATGTCGTCGGAATACTTTCGCCAGCCGATTGCCGAGTGCCTGGAAAACACCGAACTGGCGATTCCCCAGGAGCGCTGGTTCACCAACCTGTCCGAGCGTGGCAACACCGGCTCGGCGTCGATCTACATCATGATCCACGAGCTGCTGGAGTCCGGGCGCCTGCACAAGGGGCAGCGCCTGCTGTGTTTCGTCCCGGAAAGCGGGCGCTTCTCCGGTGGCTTCATGCACCTGACGGTGGTCTGACGCGCCTCGCCATGGCGCAACAACCCGGTGGCCGGCGCGGGCCGGTCACTGTTTCGTGGTACGCATCCAACTGCAAGGGAATGACTATGGAAACCCTCGAGCAACGTGTGAAAAGAGTGGTGGCGAGCGAACTGGCCGTCGATCTGGCGCAGATCGGCAACCAGGATTCGTTCGTCGGGAACCTGGGAGCGGACTCGCTGGCCCGGGTGGAACTGGTGACGGCCCTGGAGACCGAGTTCGAACTCACCATCCCGGACGACCAAGCCGATAGTCTGCAGACCGTGCAGCAGGTGATCGACTACCTCCGACAGGCCAGTGAGCAAGCAGTCCCGGCCTGACGTCGGTCAAGCGAAGATGCGGCCAGGGCTCAGCTGGCCGATAAGGTTGCCCTGGTCCGCATCTTTCTTCCCCCCGGTGTGCGCAGGTCTCAGGCCTGCTGCCACTGCGCCACGACCCTGTCGACTATCTCGCCGCGTTGTTGGATGGAGTTCGCCGCGAGCCGCCGGGCTTCTTCCACCACCGCTTTGGGCGCTGTCCGTGGGCTACCGGCGGCGAAAGGCGGAGCCGGGGCGTACTCCAGTTGCAACTGCACCCGCTGCGCCGTTGCCTCGCCGAACAGCTCGCCGGCCAGGGTCAGGGCAAAATCGATCCCGGCGGTAATCCCGCCACCGCTCAACAGGTTGCCGTCGCGCACCACGCGTTCCTGCACCGCGATCGCCCCCAGCGCCTCCAGCAAATGGTGGTAGGCCCAATGGGTGGTGGCGCGCTTGCCACGCAACAGCCCGGCCGCGCCGAGCACCAGGGAGCCGGTGCACACCGAGGTGACGTAACGTGCCTGCGCCGCCTGCTGGCGGATGAAATCGAGGGTCTGCGGGTCTTCCATCAACGGCCCGACACCGGCGCCACCGGGGATGCAGATCACGTCCAGCGGCGGGCAGTCGGCGAAGCCGGTGGTCGCCTGCAACACCAAACCAGTGCTGGCGGTGACCGGCCCGCGCGCCTTCCAGACCAGATGCACCTGCACGTCCGGCAGCGACGCGAGCACATCGTAGGGGCCGGTCAGGTCGAGTTGCTGGACGTTGGGGAACAACAGGAAACCGATCTGCAGCGTCATGGGGTATCTCCCTGGAAAAGTTCGAAGGTGCCCACCCTTATGTGGCTGGACGGTTCGACTCTAGCGCCCTAGGCTTTGGCGAATACGCCAACCTGCCCACGATTTACGCCAACCATGCCCCAGACCGCCAGAACCGTTCATGTACTGACTTTCGCCAACGCCCAGGTGCTCGACGTCACGGGCCCGCTGCAGGTGTTTGCTTCGGCCAACGACCTGGCGCGGCATAAAGGCTTGCCGCTGCCCTACGCGGTGAACGTGATCGCCGCGGGCGACGGGCCGGTGACCACCTCGGCCGGGCTGGCGCTGCTGGCCGAGCCCTTGCCGGCGCCGGGCACGCCTTGCGACACCCTGATCATCGCCGGCGGCTGGGGCGTGTACGCCGCGGCCGAAGACCCGGCGCTGGTGGCCTGGGTCCGCCAGCAGGCGGCGCTGGCGCGGCGGGTGGCGTCGGTGTGCACCGGGGCCTTCCTGCTGGCCGCCAGCGGCTGGCTCGACGGGCGCCGGGTGGTCACCCACTGGACCCGCTGCGAGCAACTGGCGCGGCAATACCCGCGCTTGCGGGTGGAGGCCAACCCGATCTTCATCAACGAGGGGCCCGTCTGGACCTCGGCCGGCGTCACCGCCGGCATCGACCTGGCCCTGGCGCTGGTCGAGGCGGACCTGGGGCACGCCCTGGCGCTGGACGTGGCCCGGCAACTGGTGGTGTTCCTCAAGCGCCCGGGCGGCCAGTCGCAGTTCAGCGCGACCCTGGCCCTGCAAAAGCAGGGCAGCCGCTTCGACGACCTGCACGCCTGGATCGCCGAAAACCTCGGTCGCGAGCTGAACCTCCCGACCCTGGCCGAACAGGCCGGCATGAGCGAGCGCAGCTTTGTCCGCCACTACCGCGCCGACACCGGCCAGACCCCGGCCCGGGCCATCGAACAGATCCGCGTGGAAAGCGCCCGGCGCCTGCTCGGCGACAGCGGCGTACCGATCAAGCGCATTGCCGTGCAGTGCGGCTTCGGCAGCGAAGAAACCCTGCGCCGCAGTTTCCTGCGGCTCGTCGGCGTGACACCGCAGGCCTATCGGGAACGCTTTTCGCCGGAGGGGGAGTCAGGCTTCCAGTAGTTCCAGCAGCGCCTGCAAGGTGGCCTGCGGCGCTTCCTGGGGTACGTTGTGGCCGACCCCGGGCAAGATCCGGCGTTGGTAAGGGCCGGTGAACAGGCCGATGTCTTCATCCTCTTCGCTGGCCGGGCCGACCCCGTCGGCGCCGCCGCACAGCGAGATGGTCGGTACGCGGATCGGCGGTTGCTGCGCCAGGGCCTGCTCGATGTGTTCCAGGCTCGGGTCACCCGGGGCGTACATGAAGCGATGCCGGTAGGAGTGGATCACCACCTCGACGAAGTCCGGGTTGTCGAACGACGGCGCGCTCAGGTCGTAGAGTTCGCGGCCACGGTCCCAGGTCGGCGACCACAGTTGCCACAGCAGTGCGCACAGTTCGCGGCGGTTGGCGGTCAGGCCGTCCACGCCGCGTTGGGTGTGGAAATAGTACTGATACCAGAGCCGGTGCTCGGTCTCGGGCGGCCGCGGTTGGGTCGAGCGGGCAATGTCCTGGATGTTGTAGCCGTCGGCGCTCACCAGGCAGCGCACCCGCTCCGGCCACAGGGCCGCGACGATGCAGGCGGCGCGACCGCCCCAGTCGAAACCGGCGAGGGCGGCCTGGGGGATCTCCAGGGCATCCATCAGGTCCAGCAGGTCCTGGGCCAGCGCCGCCTGCTGCCCGGAACGCAGGATGTCCGGGCCGGCGAAGCGGGTCGGCCCGTAACCGCGCAGGTACGGCACCAGCACCCGATAGCCACGCGCCGCCAGCTCGGGGGCGATCTCGTCGTAGCCGCGCGGGTCGTAGGGAAAGCCATGCAGCAGAATCACCGGCGCGCCGTCGGCGGGGCCGTGGTGTTCGTAGGCGATGTGCAGGCGAGGTGTCTGGAGGTACTGGACAGAGGGCGAGCTGTTCATGACGGATCCGGCGACAGGGAAAGCAGCAACCTTAGCTCAATCTGCATGTCTGGCCAGTGTCGTGTGGAGACTCCGTGCGTGGGTTTTGCCCTGACGGCATAAAGCGCTGACGAAGGCGTCACACCTCAGTCAGGGGCTACAGGAAAGTGAGCTCGGCGCTGGTCGTGAGGTGCTTGAAATGGTGCTGCCACAACCGCACTCCCAACTGCCCGCTGCGGTCCAGTGACGAGCCCAGGGTCAGGTCGGTGATCAGGGTCGGTTGCAGGCCGGCGTCGAACAGGGCGAAGCCGGCGGCGAGCACGCAGGTGTCGGTCTGGATGCCGCAGACCAGCACGCGTTCGGGGCCCAGGCTGCGCAGGTAGGCAATGGTCTCTGGCGTGGGGGCGTAGCCGTGCTTGATGAAGACGCGGTCGGCGGCGACCAGGCTGTGGTCATCGGCGGCGGGTTGCCAGCCGAGCTGGCGGACGAAGGGCGTGCGGCTTTCGTCATGGCGTTCGACGGTGGCCACCGAGGGCAACTGGCCGAGCAGGGCGTTGATGCCGTTCACCAGCCAGTCCGGCGGGTTGAACGTGGGTTGCACATCGATGATCAGCAGCACCTGGCGCATGGAAATCCTTGATAAGGTCGGGCGCTCTATTCTGCCCGCAAACCGCCATTGCCGCGAACCGCTCGCGCGGGTAAAACACGCCACCTCTGTAGCCGCTGCCGAGCCCGCGAGGCTGCGATCGGCCCGCAGGGCCGCTAAGCCTGACACCTCGTAGGATCTGGGGAAACGCGGTGCCTACCTGGCGAGTCCTTCGGCCTCGATCGCAGCCTCGCTGCGCTCGGCAGCGGCTACAGCGGCCGCGCATTGCGGCAGGCACCCTGGTCGTCTTTCGTAGGAGCGCAGCTTGCGCGCGATGAAGGATGACACGGTGTATCCGACATTCCGCGTTGCCTCTATCGCGGGCAAGCCTCGCTCCTACGAGAGCGAGGAGGCCGGTCACGGCTGCCAGAAGATCTTCCGAGCCAGGGCTCAGCGCACCCGCAAGCCCTGCAACAGTGCCTGCAGGCCGACCAGCGCTTGCTGCAAGCGTTGCCCCGGATGCTCGTCGCGGGCGATCCACAGCGAGGCGTCGAGCAGGCTGCCGTTGATCAGGCGCGCCAGGGCTTCGCTGGGGGCGTTGACCACCAGGCCGGCCTGCATCAGCTCATCCAGCAGCGTGCTCAAGGACGCCACGCACTGTTCTTCGCTGGCCTCGGCCAGGTCCCCGAGTACCGCGCGCGCATCCTGCAGGACGATGCGCTGGATCTCCGCTTCCTGGGCCATTTCCAGGTAGGTGCGGCAGCGCTGGACGAAGGCTTCCCAGAGGTCGTCGGTGTCGCGCGAGATCGCCTCCAGGCGCTGGTCCATCTCCGCATCGAGCTGTTCCACCACCGCCGCCAGCAGGCCTTTCTTGTCGCCAAAATGGTGATACAAGGCCCCCCGGGTCAGGCCCGCCTCGGCCGTCAGGTCGTCCATCGAGGTGTTGGCATACCCCAGGCTGCCAAAGGCCTGGCGGGCACTGGCGATGAGTTTGCTGCGGGTTTCTTCGATCATCTCGGCGCGTTGACGCGGGCTCATGGCGGGCACTCACACAGCTGACAGGTGGATTGACATACGCCGCGTATGTTCTCATGCTTTCTCACATACGCGCCGTATGTATTTTTGTCTTGCGGTGCATTTCTGGCAAGCCTCAGACAAGGTGTAATGACGATGGCAAACCCTTACCGCGAACTGTTCAAGGCCCCCGGCAGTCGCGCTTTCGTGGTGGCGGGGATGATTGCGCGGATGCCGATGTCGATGACCGGCATCGGCCTGATCACCATGCTGGCCCAGCTCAAGGGCGGTTACGCGCTGGCCGGTGCGGTGGCGGCGACCTTCGCCCTGGCCACGGCCTTCTGCGCGCCCCAGGTGTCGCGCCTGGTCGACCGTTTCGGCCAGGGCCGGGTGCTGCCGATCGCCGCCGGCCTGGGCGGCGGGGCGCTGTTGGCGTTGCTGCTGTGCACCCGGTTGCAGGCGCCGCACTGGACGCTGTTCCTGTTCGCCGCCCTGGCCGGCTGCATGCCGAGCATACCGGCGATGATCCGCGCCCGCTGGACCGAGCTGTACCGCGGCCAGCCACAGTTGCAGACCGCCTATGCCCTGGAATCGGTGCTCGATGAGGTGTGCTTTATCGTCGGCCCGCCGTTGTCGGTGGGGCTGTGCGTGGCGGCCTTCCCCGAGGCCGGGCCGCTGGCGGCGCTGTTGCTGCTGGCGATCGGCGTCACCGCGCTGGTGGCGCAACGGGCGACCGAGCCACCGGTGCATCCCCATGAGGCCGGGCACGACGCGTCGATCATCCGGTCGCTGGAGTTGCAGTTGCTGGTGTTGCTGATGATCGCCATGGGCATGATCGTCGGCGTGGTGGACGTGGTCAGCGTGGCGTTCGCCCAGCAGCAGGGGCAACCCGCGGCGGCGAGCATCGTGCTGTCGGTGTACGCCATCGGCTCCTGCCTGGCGGGTATCGCCTTCGGCGCGCTGAAACTGAATACCCCGCTGCCGCGCCTGTTCATGTACGGCGGCATCGCCACCGCCGTGACCACCCTGCCATTGCTGCTGGCGAGCAATATCCTCGGCCTGTCCCTGGCGGTGTTCGTCTCTGGCCTGTTCTTCGCCCCGACCCTGATCGTCGCCATGGCCCTGGTCGAGAACATCGTGCCACCGGCCAAGCTCACCGAGGGCCTGACCTGGCTGGTCACCGGGGTGAGCATCGGCGTGGCCATCGGCGCCGCCAGTTCCGGCTGGCTGGTGGATGCCTTTGGCGCGCGCAGCGGCTTCTGGGTGGCGCAGGCGGCGGCAGTGGTGGTGCTGGGGGCGGCGGTGCAGAGCTGCCGCCGACTGACCCGCGGCCAGCCGGCGGTCGCCTGAGCCTTACCCGCCGCGCCCGGAGTTGACCCAGAAATTCACCGACAGCGAGGTGGACACAGAATGCTCTGCACGTCCACGGCGGTCTCTCTTGTTGGTTGGTTTGATCTGCGACTGGAACGAAGGCTGTGCCGGGAAATTTATGGGGGCGGATGACCCAATGCCGATCGGTCAAGCGAAGGGGATCTACTGTAGGAGCGAAGCTTGCTCGCGATGGTCGTTAACGATACCGATGTATTGGCTGGATAAACGTGGCGCTCTCAGGTTCATCGCGAGCAATCGAGCGTCGACCGGCTGCTCCTGCAGATCAGCGTCAGGCCGGTGGCGGCTACTAATTTGCCGCTCAGGTGGCACGTCCAGTCTTTACCATCATTTTTTTCAAGGGGAACACCGTGACCCAGCTGACGCTGCTATGCCTGCCGTATTCCGGAGCCAGCGCCATGGTCTACAGCCGCTGGCGGCGCAAGCTGCCGCAATGGTTGCACCTTGCGCCGGTGGAGCTGCCCGGGCGTGGCGCCCGTTATGCCGAGCCGCTGCACACCGACATGCGCGAGCTGGCGCGGCAACTGGCGGTGGAAATCCGCGCCAATCTGCGCATGCCCTATGCCTTGTTCGGCCATAGCCTGGGGGCGCTGCTGGCCTGCGAGCTGGCCCACGCCCTGCGGGCCCTGGGTTGTCCGGAGCCGGTGGCGCTGTTCGCTTCGGGGACTGCGGCGCCGACCCTGCGCACCGACTACGACCGGGGTTTTGCCGACCCGAAGACCGACGAACAGCTGATCGAACAGTTGCGCACCCTCAACGGCACCAGTGAAGAGGTGCTGGCCAACCAGGAATTGATGAGCCTGACCCTGCCGATCCTGCGCGCCGACTTTCTCCTGTGTGGCCGTTTTCGCCCGCTGCAGCGCCCGTTGCTGAACTGCCCGGTGCATGTCCTGGGGGGCAAGGCCGACCGGGCCACTACCGAACAGTTGATCGGCTGGAGCAAGGAGACCCAGGGCAGCTTCTCGGTGGACATGCTGGCGGGCGGGCACTTCTTCATTCACGAGCACGAAACCAAGGTCCTGAGCCTGATCAAGGGCCACCTTGAGGTGCATCGTCGGCGTCACCTGCAACCCGAAGCCGCGACCGCCCTGTAGCCGCTGCCGCAGGCTGCGAATAGCCGGCACGGCCGCGGCGCTCGGTGGCCCATCACAAGATCGTCAAGCAAGGCCCTGCGGGCCTTATCGCAGCCTCGCGGTCTCGGACGCGGCTACAGGAGTGGGTGTAGCCGCTGCCGCAGGCTGCGATCGGCCGGCACGGCCGTGGCGTTCTCAAGGCCCAGGCAGATCTATCAGCCCAACGACGTGCCCAGGCGCCAGTAACCCATCAGGGTCAGATTGCGGCGTTCCTGGCCACGCTCGTTGATCAGGTGGCGGCGAATGCTCATCACCGTGGCGGACTCGCCGGCCACCCAGGCATAGAAGCTGTTGTCGGCCGGCGTGGCGGTCTCCCAGGGACGCTGTTCCTCGTCGCCCTCGCGCAGCTTGATCGGCCGCTGTGCCGTGTTGGGCGGCGGCAGCTCGGCCAGCTCCCGGGCGGCATGGATCAGGGTTTCGCCATGCTGGGCGCCCAACAGGTCCCGCGGCAGCCAGTTGAGCCGGGTCTGGGGGTTGCAGCGCAGGTCGATGCAGTCGCTTTCGTGGGGCACTTCGATAAACGCCTGCACGTCCGGGTAATCCGGATAGGCCTGCAGCTCCTCGAGAATCCCGGCAATGGCCGGCAGGGCGGTTTCATCGCCCATCAGCAGCACTTTGCGGATCCCCGCCGGCGGCATCCATTCATAACCGCCGGGGTCGCCGCTGTAGGCCTTGTTCGGCACCACCATCTGCAGGCGGTCGCCGGGCCGGGCGTGGGTGGCCCAGCTGGACGCGGGGCCGTTGATTCCGTGCAGCACGAAGTCCACATCCAGTTCCGCCGGTTGCAGGCGCAGGGCGCGGATGGTGTAGGTGCGCATCGGTGGCTGCTGCTCGGCCGGCAGCTTGCGCCGGGCGGCGTGCCAGTCGCCTTCCACCGGCAGTTGCGGGACGCTGCCGTCGGCCCCGGGGAACAACAGCTTGATGCGCTGGTCCGGGGCCAGGGCGCGGGCCTGGGCGATCTCCTCGCCGGCGAACACCAGGCGCACCAGGGACGGGCTGAGGACGATGCGTTGCTTGAGCTCGACGTTGATCACCCGGTAGCCCTTGGGTCTGGGCCGGTCGATGCCCGTCAGTTTGCGCAAGCCTTGGGTGAGGATGTCGGTCAGCGATTGAGCGGAGGACATGGGCGGATACCTGTGCAAGGGGGGATAAGCAAGGAACGAAAGGCGGCGGGTCCGATTTAGCGTCGGCGCCGCTGGTCGGCGGCTCCTGGGCGGCGCCGGGGGAGGGTGGCTGGCGTGGCGCGCGGGGTTAATTTTCCCGGGCCTTCATCCGTTCCGTAGGGATGACCGAGCCAATGCTCGATACCCCACAAGCAAGTACGGATGCCCCCCGATGAATGCCGAAGACTCCTTGAAGCTCGCCCGTAGATTCATTGAACTGCCGCTGGAAAAGCGCCGGCTGTTCTTGAAGGCTCTGGACAAGGAAGGCGTCGACTTCTCTCTGCTGCCGATTCCCGCGGGGGTCGCTGTGCCTGAGCGCCAGGCGCTGTCCTACGCGCAGCAGCGCATGTGGTTTCTCTGGCAGCTGGACCCGCAGAGCGCGGCCTACAACCTGCCCAACGCGGTACGCCTGAGCGGGCCGCTGGATCGGGCGGTGCTGGCCCGGGCCTTCGACTGGCTGCTGGAGCGCCATGAAAGCCTGCGCACGGTGTTTTGCCTGGAGCAGGACGAACCGCGGCAGGTCGTCCTGGCGACCCAGGTGAGCATCGATTACCAGGACCTGAGCGACCTCGACCCCGCGCAGCGCGAAGCCAGCGTACGGCAGCGGGCCGACGCCGAGGCGCGCCGGCCCTTCGATCTGCAGCAGGGGCCGCTGTTGCGGGTCTGCGTGCTGGGGCTGGGGGAGCAGGAGCATGTGATGCTACTGACCCTGCACCACATCGTCGCCGACGGCTGGTCCATGGGCGTGCTGATCGAGGAGTTCCTGCAAGCCTACGACGCCCTGCTCGAGGGCGAGGCGCCGAGCGCGCCGGCCCTGCCGATCCAGTACCGCGACTACGCGCTGTGGCAGCGCAGCTGGCTGGAAGCCGGGGAGCAGGAGCGGCAGCTGGCGTACTGGCGGGCCAAGCTCGGGGACGAACACCCGGTGCTCAGGCTGCCCACCGATCATCCGCGCCAGGCCCGTTCCAGCCGCCAGGGGCGGCGCCTGGACTTCGAGCTGGCGCCACCGTTGGCCCAGCAACTGGGTGCCCTGGCGCGACAGCAGGGGGTGACCCTGTTCGCCGTGCTGCTGGCAGGTTTCAAGCTGCTGCTGGCACGCTACAGCGGCCAGCAGGATATCCGCGTCGGCGTGCCGATCGCCAACCGCACGCGCCAGGAAGCCGAAGGGCTGATCGGCTTCTTCGTCAACACCCAGGTGCTGCGCAGCGAGTTGAGCCCGCATTTGACGGTGGAGCAACTGCTGGCCGATATCCGCGAGACCACCCTGGGGGCGCAGGCCCATCAGGAGCTGCCTTTCGAACGCTTGGTGGAGGCCCTGCAACTCGAGCGCAGCCTGAGCCACAGCCCGCTGTTCCAGGTGCTCTACAACCACCAGCCGCAGGTCACCGAGCTGACCACCCTGCGCAGCCGTTCCGGGCTTGAAGTGCAGGCCCTGGCGCGCAACGAGCGCACGGTGCAGTTCGACCTGACCCTGGACACCTTCGAACGCGGCGGCCTGCTGCAGGCCGCCTTCACCTATGACTGCCAGCTGTTCGAGGAACAGACCGTCGAGCGCATGGCCGGCCATTGGCAGAACCTGCTGTGGGCGATGGTGCGTGAACCACAGTCGGCGATCGCCGAACTGCCACTGCTCGACGCCGAGCAACGCCAGGCCACCCTGGCCCAGGGGATTGGTGCGCCTGAGGCATTCGCCGCCGTTTCGGTGCTCGAGCTGTTCGCCGAGCAGGTGCGCGTGCGGCCCGAGGCGCCGGCCCTGGTGTTCGGCGAGCAGTGCCTGAGTTATCGCCAGCTGGATCAGCGCGCCGCGCGCCTGGCAGCAGCCCTGGTACAGCGTGGCGTGGGCCCCGAGGTGCTGGTGGGCATCGTCGTGGAGCGCTCGCTGGAGATGGTGGTGGGCCTGCTGGCGGTGCTCAAGGCCGGCGGCGCCTACGTGCCCCTGGATGCCCAGTACCCCGAGCAGCGCTTGAGCTACATGCTGCACGACAGCGGCGTTGCCCTGCTGCTGAGCGAGACCGCGGTGCAGGCGCGGCTGCCGCTGGCGGCCGGGGTCAGCGTGCTGTTGCTCGACCAGCCGGACAGCTGGGCGCCGGCCAGCGATTCGCAGGCGTCGCTGCCACGGGTCGAGGCCGGGCACCTGGCCTATTCGATCTACACCTCCGGTTCCACCGGGGCCGCCAAGGGCGTCACCATCACCCACGCGGCCCTGGCCAACTACGTGCAGGCGATCCTGGCGCGCCTGCCGCTGGGGGCCGCGCGCAACATGGCGGTGGTCTCGACCATCGCCGCCGACCTGGGGCATACCACGCTGTTTGGCGCCCTGTGCTCCGGCAGTTGCCTGCATGTGATCGACCTGGATACCGGCCTGGATGCCGAGGCCTTTTCGGCCTACCTGGACGCCCGGCAGATCGATGTACTGAAGATCGTCCCTTCGCATTTGCAGGCGCTGATGAGCGGCGCGGAGCCGGCCCGCGCCCTGCCAAGGCAGTGCCTGGTGCTAGGCGGCGAAGTCTGCCCGGCGACGCTGGTCAGCAAGGTTCGGGCCCTGGCGCCGCAGTGCGCGGTGTTCAACCACTACGGCCCGACGGAAACCACGGTCGGCGCCCTGACCATGGCTGCCGCTGACGTGGACCAGGCCCTGGCGGTGGTGCCCCTGGGCCAGCCGCTGGCCAACGTCCGCGCTCGGGTGCTGGATGCTTCGCTGCAACCCGTGGCGCCCGGCACCCCGGCCGAGCTGTACCTGGGCGGTGCCGGCCTGGCGCGGGGTTACCATCGCCGGCCGGCATTGACCGCCGAGCGTTTTGTTCCCGACCCTTTCAGTGCCGACGGGCAGCGGCTGTACCGCACCGGTGACTTGGCGCGCTACCTCGAGGGCGGGGTCATCGATTACCTGGGGCGCATCGACCATCAGGTGAAGATTCGCGGCTACCGCATCGAACTGGGGGAAATCACCGCGGCGCTCAAGCAGTTGCCGCAGGTCGAGGACGCCGTGGCGCAGGTGGTCAGCGTGGCCGACGAGCCGCAAGTGGCGGCTTATGGGGTGCTGGCCAAGGCCTGCGCTCAGGAGCCGGAAGCGGCCTGGCAGGAGATTCGCCGGCAGCTGGCGGTGGCGCTGCCCGACTACATGCTGCCGATGCATTTCGTGGCCCTGGAAGGCATGCCGTTGACCGCCAACGGCAAGCTCGACCTGCGCGCCTTGCCGCCGGTGCAACCGCAGGCACCGGTGGCCGCATACGTCGCGCCGGTCAGCGAGTTGCAACAGCAGATCGCGGCGATCTGGCAGGACGTGCTCAAGGTCGAGCGGGTGGGCCTGAGCGATAACTTCTTCGCCCTGGGCGGGCATTCGCTGCTGGCCACTCAGATCATTTCCCGGGTCCGCCGGTTGCTGGCGGCGGAGGTGCCGCTGCGGGTGCTGTTCGAGACCGCGCGCCTGGATGAGTTCGTCGAGCAGGTGCAGGCCTGCGCCGGCGCCGGTTCGCTGTCGCTGATCGAGGCGCTAGGGCGTGATGAGCCATTGCCGGCTTCCCATGCCCAGCAGCGGCAATGGCTGTTCTGGCAGATGCACCCGCAGAGCACCGCCTACCACACGCCGATCGTGGTCCGGCTCCAGGGTGTGCCGGACCGGCAGGCGTTGCAGCACAGCTTCGACGCCCTGGCGCTGCGCCATGAAGCTTTCCGCACCACCTTTACCCAGCACCAGGACAGCCTGTGCCAGGTGGTGCACCCCCAGGGTGAAATTCCCCTGGCCTGGGAGCGCCTGGCCCCGGGCCTGTCCCGCGAGGCGGTCGAGGCCAGGGCCCTGGAAGAAACCCAGGTGCTGTTCGACCTGGAGCACGGCCCCCTGTGCCGGGCCCGGGTGCTGCAGATCGCCGAGCAGGAGTGCCTGCTGGTGGTGACCTTGCACCACATCATTTCCGATGGCGCCTCCATGAGTGTGCTGGCCCGGGAATTCGTCGCCCTCTACCGGGGGTTCATCCAGGGGCAGGCCCCGCAGTTCGATGAATTGAGCGTGCAGTACGCCGACTACGCCAGCTGGCACCGGGCCTGGCTCGAGCAGGGCGAGCAGCAGCGGCAACTGGATTACTGGCGCGAGCAACTGGGGCTGGAGCACCCGGTGCTGGAACTGCCGGTGGACCATCCGCGCCAGGCCCTGGTGAGCCATCGCCAGGAGCGCCTGGGTTTGCGTCTGCCGGTGGACCTGGAGCAGGGCTTGCGGCGCCTGGCGCGCGAGCACGACATGACCCTGTTCCAGCTGTTCCTCGGCTCGTTCGCCCTGTTGCTGCACCGCTATTGCGACCAGCCCGATATCCGTATCGGCGTGCCGGTCAGCAACCGTCGCCACCAGGAAATGGAAGGCGTGATGGGCTTCTTCGTCAACACCCTGGTGATGCGCGTCGAGCTGGCGCCGAGCCTGGCGGTGGGGCAGTTGCTGCGTCAGGTCAAGGCCACGGCCCTGGCCGCCCAGGCCCATCAGGACCTGCCGTTCGACCGCCTGGTGGATGCGCTCAAGCCCCAGCGCGCGCTGGACCAGAACCCGCTGTTCCAGGTGATGTACAACCACCTGAGCATTGCCGGGGAAAGCGCTGACGGCGCCAGCCTGCCGGGCCTGCACGCCGAGGAAATGGTCCTGCAGGGCGGTACCGCGCAATTCGACCTGACCCTGGAAACCCTGGAAACCGACGCTGGGATCAACGCATCGTTCATCTATGCCGGTGAGTTGTTCGAGGTGTCGACCGTCGAAGGTTTCGCCGATCACTGGCGCAACCTGCTGCAAGGCATGCTCGAACCGCAACAGGCGATTGGCGAGCTGGCGATGCTGGGCCGGGAGGAGCAGGGGCGGATTCGCCAGGACTGGGATCACACCCAGGTGGTTTACCCCACCAACCGCTTTGTCCACCAACTGTTCGCCGACCAGGCGGCCAGGGCGCCGGAGGCCCCGGCGGTGTTCTTCGCCGAGCAGCGCCTGAGCTATCGCGAGCTGGACATCCAGGCCAACCAGCTGGCGCACAAGCTGATCGAGCTGGGGGTCGGCCCGGAAGTCCGGGTGGCCATCGCCATGCCGCGTTGCGCGGAGATCATGGTGGCCTTCCTGGCCGTGCTCAAGGCCGGCGGGGTTTATGTGCCGCTGGACATTGAATACCCCCAGGATCGCCTGCGCTACATGATGCAGGACAGTGGTGCCTGGTTGCTGCTGACCCAGAGCCATCTGCTGGATCGCCTGCCGATTCCCGATGGTTTGCCGACCCTCAGCGTCGAAGGCGCGGCTGACTTTGCGGCTTACCCTATGACCAGCCCGGAGGTGACCCTGGCCGAGGAAAACCTCGCCTACGTGATCTACACCTCCGGCTCCACCGGCCTGCCCAAGGGTGTGGCGGTGTCCCATGGCCCGCTGGCGATGCACAGCCTGGCCACCGGCGAGCGTTATGAAATGAGCCCGGCGGACTGCGAACTGCATTTCATGTCCTTCGCTTTCGACGGCTCCCATGAAGGCTGGATGCACCCGCTGATCTACGGTGCCAGCGTGCTGATCCGCGATGACAGCCTGTGGTCGCCGGAATACACCTACGAGCAGATGCACCGCTACGGCGTCACCGTCGGTGTGTTCCCGCCGGTGTACCTGCAACAGCTGGCGGTGCACGCCGAACGCGACGGCAATCCGCCGGCGGTGCGGGTCTATTGCTTCGGCGGTGACGCGGTGCCGCAGGCCAGTTATGACTTGGCCTGGCGGGTGCTGCGGCCGAAGTACATTTTCAACGGCTACGGCCCGACCGAAACCGTGGTCACCCCGCTGATCTGGAAGGCCAAGGCCGGCGATCCGTGCGACGCGGCTTATGCGCCGATCGGCAATATCGTCGGCAATCGCAGCGCCTACGTCGCCGATGCCAACCTCAACCTGCTGCCGGTGGGCGTGGCGGGCGAGCTGTACCTGGGCGGCCTGGGCGTGGCCCGGTGTTACCTGGATCGGCCGGGGCTGACGGCCGAGCGTTTTATTCCCGACCCTTACAGCACCAGCGGTGCACGGCTGTACCGCAGCGGCGACCTGACTCGTTATCGCACTGACGGCCTGGTGGAGTACGTCGGTCGTGTCGACCATCAAGTGAAGGTGCGGGGCTTCCGTATCGAGCTGGGTGAAATCGAGGCGCGGTTGCTGGAGCAAGACTCGGTGCTGGAAGTGGCGGTGATCGCCCAGCCAGGCCCGAGCGGCCAGCAACTGGTGGGCTACATCGTGCCGGTGGATGCCGACGTTACTTCGAGCAACGAACGCCAGGCGCAGCTGCGGGAAAGCATCAAGGCCCGCCTGCGGGAAAACCTGCCGGACTACATGGTGCCGACCTATTTGTTGTTCCTGGAGGCTTTGCCGCTGACGCCGAACGGCAAGCTGGACCGCAAGTCGCTGCCCAAGGTCGATGCGCAACTGATGCAGCAGACCTATGTCGCGCCGCAGAACCCACTGGAACAGCAGATCGCCGCCATCTGGGCCGATGTGCTGAAGCTGGAACAGGTCGGCGTGACCGACAACTTCTTCGAACTGGGTGGCGACTCGATCATCTCGATCCAGGTGGTCAGCCGTGCCCGTCAGGCCGGTATCCGCTTTACCCCGAAAGACCTGTTCCAGCACCAGACGGTGCAGGGACTGGCCACGGTGGCGGAGCAGGGCGAGGGCGGATTGCAGATCGACCAGGGCCCGGTGCGCGGCGAGATGGCGCTGCTGCCGATCCAGCAATGGTTCTTCGACACCCCGGTGCCGGAACGTCAGCACTGGAACCAGTCGGTGCTGCTCAAGCCG
>NZ_JAQZAB010000074.1:0-70450 GCF_028640915.1 Pseudomonas sp. B3G-3
AGCGAATTCTTTTTCATGAAGATCAAGAGCGTCTTTCCCGGTATTCCGTGAAGAACCTTATGTTTTTATGTGTCGCAGGCTTTTTCCCCGATGGTCACGAAAATGAATGTGTGCAATTTGAACTGGACGTAGCACCGGAATTCAATCAGGCCGTACTTGATCGGGTCGGCTGGAGCTCCCTCGAAGAGGGCGTAAGACATGGCGTTGTAGCGTTAACCGCAACGCAAGTCAGGCAGATTGAAAGTGTGCTTGGGCAACCCATACCGAGTGATCTGGATATCTGCATTAGCGTTTTTGCCTAGAAATCGGGATACGGCCTATGCACCTGCACCTCACCGGCTTTTTACCTGATGGCTTTGATGACACTCATTAAAATATGAGTTGGACGTTGCTGCAGAACTTGAACAGAAGGTCATGGATATTTTGGGCTGGCATCCCCCTCATCCAGGCCTCTTTCTGGTACTGGACGTGACTCCCATATTTGTCTGCTGACAAAGGAGGATTTTTTGTTTCGCAAGCTCGCACTGCCGTAACCCTCTGCGTCTGACGCTGCAAAGAGACTTTTGGGGTCTTCAGTTCAGAACTGTCCTACAGCCTGTTTGTAGCCATTTGGCGTAACGTTCCACCGCCAACTACTGACAATTTGCCTCCATCCTGATGGGGGCATTTTTTTGGCAATGTGGAAGCGGACAGGATCCCAATGAAACTGTTCACGCACTACGTCTGGCCAGCGGGGGGCGCTCACTGACCTCACTCGATACGCAGGCCAACTCACGCTGCTCTTAGGCGGCATGTACAACTTCAAGGACGGCCCATAGTGAAATACACCGTAGAAGAAGGGCAGCACCTGGCTGCCCAATTCATGGCGAAGCACGCTGCACGCCCCATAAAAGCCACTTACGACCTTGCCACGCTAGGTGCCAGAACCCGTCTGGGGGGCGAAGTCGCCACGGCCAGCTCCAGCGTAACAGTCAGCGGCCATCGAATCGCCTGTGTGGGCGACTGGGTACGTTACCCGGACGGCACCGAAAGCAAGATTGTCTCCGGTGCCGGCGCTGCGCTGACTCACCAGGGGCGCCCGATGGCCATTGTGGGCAGTGCCACCGACAACGGCGACACCATTATCAGCAGCCTGCAAAACTCCGCGCAGATTCGGGAATACGCCGATGGCAATGGCATCCCCGGTTTGCTCCAACCCGGCTTTGAGGTGCCATTCACCTCTAGCGAAAGCAAGACTTCTCGCTGAGGCCTCCAGCCTATCTCTCGGCGCTTCATCATGCTCAGGCAAGGAACTGCACAATGAGTGGAAAACCCGCCGCCCGCGTCACCGATCCAACGGCCTGTCCTCTGCCGGGCCATGGCACCAACCCCATCGTCAGTGGTTCTCCCGACGTCATTTTCGACGGCCTGTCCGCCGCCCGAAAAAACGATGTATCCGCGTGTGGCAGCCTGATCGTATCCGGGGTTTCATCGAGCGTTTTCATCAACGGCCAACCCGCCGCCACCCAGGGCAGCATCGGTGCGCACGGTAACGTGATCATCGGCGGCTCAGGCACGGTGATCATCGGGGATACGTTCGTACCGGCCACCGTCTCTCCCATCGCATCGCTGGGCACTAGTACCGCACCTTATTCCGGACGCTTCCAGCTCATTGACCAGGAAACGGGCAAACCGGTTGCTGGGCGCAAGGTCAAGGTTTGGTCCAGTGGCGGTTGGAGCACGCTTGACACCACGGATGCCGAAGGCATGACGTTGTGGGTCCATCACGTTGCATCGGAGTCCATCCATATCGGCCTGGTGCAGGGAGGCGAAGCGTGATCGATCAACCCGGCCTCTCTCAGGGTGGTATGAGCCCGGAAGGCAAGATCAACCCCGTGGGCATTCTGGAACCCAAGCTCGATCCGCAGGACAAGCAGGTGTTGTGTTCGGCAATCTGCTATTGCAGCGCCACGCCCAACGTCAGCCACGGTGGCAAGAACCTCAAACAGGCGTGCGTTGCCCAGCGCCTGGGCGAACTGGATGAAATCCTCCAAGGCCGCAGCCCCTACAAGCCCGAGGTCAGCTACGACATGACCAAGAACCCGCCGCAGCCGATTCTGGACAGCCAGACCGGTAATAGCCCGCATGGCTGGATTCCGGGTTGGATCAGTAAGTATTGGGACGAAGACCCGGAGCATCCGCCGTTCAAACCGGGCCGAGGTATGATTCGCCGGCCTGATGTGGTGATCGTTAAAGACCCGAACACGCCGCCGACCCAAGACAATATCAAGCAGGTGGTGGAGATGAAGTTTCCGCCTGATCCACCTAATGAAATCCAGACAGGTGCATATGCAACGATTGCCGGAACCAAGAGCAAGGTCGTCGAAATGCAAGCTACTGACTGTGACTGTAACCAGGGAAGCCAACAGTCTAAGATTCCCGTGGAACAACTGGGATGGGCTGCGGCTATCGCGGGTGGAGTGATGTTTATCCTGACGCGCGGTCGCTCCCCTCGACCAATGATCCCGGCCTATTAATTCGGAGGAAGTCATATGGAACAGGAGTTCAATTTGGCTGAGGAGCTGGCCAAGCAGCCCCATCTGCTGGAGATTCCCGGCAACCTGCTGATGAAGGGCGGCCCTGAGGGCTATATCGGCGCCGCGCTTTGCCTGCGAGGCACGCTCTACTTCAAGGAGGCCCATACCCCTCTGGTGCGCGAGGCACTGTGTCAGTGCTTCGACGAGTTCAAGCGACTGGCCGAGCCCCATCTCACTTGGCTTTGGCGTGAGGAACCGCCAGAGGGCAAGCCGTTGACAACGTACAGTGATGCAAAGCCATTGCGCGACATGCTGGCCAGCATGGATGAGGATTACCCGCTGAGCTTCTACTACACCAATGGCAAGCAATCTAACGATGCGAGTGCTTGGCTCTTCAAGATTTTCGGCAAGTCGGCATGGGAAGCGAAGATTGGGCGCAATCTAAGTGTTCTGGAGTTCTCCGTACCGCTGCTGTACCAGGAGCAGAATCCGCTGAGTTTCCTACGTCTGTTCCTCGACTTCTCACGTCGATTGGCTCCGGAGCAGGGCTATGCCGGGCATGCCTTCAATCTTTCGGTAACAAACCGGGACAACAACGAGCCCACCGAAGCCTTTATGGCTGCGCGTATGCCAGGTTTGGATGTGGGAACAGCGGGCCTGTTGGCAAATATCCCGGAGTTCAAACCCACTAAGATCAAGACGGTCAGTTGGCTGACCGTACTCGACCAGGCGCACCTGGACTTAGTTGGGGGGCTGGACGCTTTGCGTGCCCAACTGCCCTCCAGCCATTTCGCTTTCTACGACTACGGTGCCGGCGTGGTGATCCAGGCCGGAGCCTACCCCTACCTCTGCGGTGATGCCGAAGACCCGCGACCAGCCCCCTACGTACTGCTGAACCATGTCCTCAAGGGCATCCGCTACGAGACCGTGGGCTCGTTGCACGGCGGCTCTCACGACGGCGAACTGCGCCTGGTCGGCTGGTCGGCCGATCAGTGGCTCAAACGCCTGGATGTGGATGAGAGTGAGATAGCTGGCTGGCGTGCCAGGCTGCTTGCTGACGAACCCAGCCTGGACGCTGCGAACACCCTGGTAGAACGCCTTTAGTTTTGCTCAGGATGCCTTGCCGGCGTGGCCTCTTATGCTACGGGGAAGGCCGGAGAGAAAGGGGGTGAAATCATGGGTGAGATCATTTACGAGGCTGACAAGTGAGTTTGCTGAGTACGATGGCAACGGTATTGGCCTTTTTGTTTGCCGGGATACTTGCCGCCGCTTTTATCCTGATGGGTGTTTTTCTGTATGTCGGGTATTCACGTATGGAGGAAATACTGGGCCATCTTGAGAATTGCCAAGCAATACAGCAAAGAAGGTTTCTTATGCACGTCGGGCCGTGGGGGACAGTCATGCTCACGGCGTCGATTGCGGGAATCATGACGTTTCCCGGAGTTTATCTTCGTCACGGCGGAGTCAGTCAGGCGGACTTGGACGCTTTTCCACCGCCCCTGAAGCGCAAGCTGATCCTGTTGCATATCGTGAATATTGCGTTGGTCGTGGCTGGGGTGTTGGTCGGTGGAGCAATGGCCGTGTGTTGGAGCTATGTAAAAAAAGGCGGCCTTTAAGGCCCCGAGGTTCGGACTGTGTTTCCAGCTGCAACCATGGCCGGATAGGCCGACACCTCGATACCCCGCGCAGAGTGCGACCCGCCCTGACTTACCGCACTCCAGATATTTCCAAGACGATGGGTTAGACATAAACTGCCACGCCTTTGTCGTTGCTCCGTATCGAGCCCGGGACTAGCCTTTGATCGTCGCTGCCAATTCAGCGATCGGGCTTGGTAACCCATTTTGATACAGGCGCAACAGCGCCCCGTTTCACAACTGCAGGCGCTTTTTTGTGGTTCTTCACGGAATTCCGGGAAGAACCATAAAAAAGCCCCCATCAAGATGGGGGCAAGTTTTAGCAGTTGGCGACAGGACATTACCCGAAATGACCACGAGCAGGTCGTAGGACAATTCTGAATTTGATGTGCGTTGCGTCTCTCTCACCGCTCCGGCGGACTCAACCGCCCATCCAGCGCAAAGCGCTCCTGCAACACCAGCTCATACAACCCCGTGGCCAGCAAGGGGTTGATCAGCAGGTTCCAGCTATGGCGCGACACGCTGGAGGGGATCAGTACGAAGGGGTGCTGTTCCAGCAGGCTGGCGCCGAAGGCTTGTTGGCTGTGGCTGGGGGTGCCGGGGATCAGCCAGTTGGGGTTGGGGATGTCTTCGGGACGGACGATGTGGACCTTTGAGGGGTCCAGCACCCGGGCCGCGGTCAGGGTGTGGGGCAGGCAGTCGAGGGCCTTGAAGCCCTTGTGCACCGCCACTTCCAGGATGGCGGTCGAGGCGTCCAGGCTGGCGTACACCACTTGCAGCCCCTTGGGGTTCCAGCGGCCGCCGCTGCCTTCGGCGCCGATGCCGCTGTTCCAGGTCGAGGCATGCCGGGCCTGGTCGAGGCGCCAGAAATGCAGGGACGGGGCCAGGGGGTCGGTGAGCATCAGTAGACCCCGAACTCGAGCCGATGCAGAAAGTCCGTCACCAGTTCATAGCCCACCGGGTTGGCCAGCAGGTCGATGGGGACTTCGCCATCCAGGCCCAGGGCCGGCTGGGTCATCCAGTCTTCGGCCAGCGCCCGCGAGCCCAGCACCGCCTCGGCCTTTTCCAGCACTTGCGCGTAGTGCAAGGCGCGGGCGCTCTGTTCGGGGGTCAGGGCCTGGTCCTGGTTCTTCAGCCGTCGCGCCAGGGTGCGCTCGGAAAAGCCGACGATCTTCGACAGCACGTTGTAGCGCTTGAAGGCCTCGACCGACTCCACCAGCTCGATCACCGCGCCGAGGGAGAACCCCAGCTGGGTGGCCCTGAAGACCGCCATGGGGTCATCGGCGTTGGTGCCCGGCAGCAGCCCGCGCACCATGGGCGAAGGCAGCGCATAGACCGCCGCCTCTTCGCTCAGCAGGTTCACCTTGGCCTTGGGGCTGCGGCTTGCGGAGGGCTTGCGCGGTTCGACCTTGGCGATGGCCTTGGGCGCAACGCCCTTGACCTTCTCGGCCTTGGCTGAAGGTTTCACGGTGGCGGTATTCTTGGCGGCGGCGGTCATGCTCATCTCCCTGCCTGATGACAGATGGCATTAATAATAATGCCATTTGGCAAAAGAAAGAACCGCCAGCTTACCAACGGTCGCCAGGGCCCGGTGACGCTTCGCCGGCATGCGCCACGGCGCAGCTCAGCCCTGCGCCCGCTCCAGCGCCCGTTCGATATCCTCGGCGGCAACCGCAGTGCCCTCCAGCCATAGGCTGTTGTCGGCCAGGCGAATGCTCAGGCAGATCGCTTCACGATCTCCGGGGTATTTGCGCAACAGCAGTTCCACCGCCGCCGTCGATGGCGAGCTGGATACCAGGTCCCAGGGCCCGCCGCTCAGGTCCAGCAGCACCCGGCCATTGCGCCCATCCACCACCTTCGGGGCGTATACCCAATGGCTCATGCGCATTTCATGGGGCTCGACGCTGATTGTCAGGTGTTCATAACGTTTGGGGTCCATGACCGCTCCTTGGTAACCGCTCGTACGCGTAATTCTGTAGGAGCGAGGCTTGCCCGCGATAGTCGTCACGCGCAATACCGGGATACCGCGTCATCGTTCATCGCGAGCAAGCTGCGCTCCTACAGAAGAAGCACGCGCCATTCTGTAGGAGCGGCCGGTCGACGCTCGATTGCCCGCGATAGCCGTCACGCGCAATACCGGGATACCGCGTTATCGTTCATCGCGGGCAAGCCTCGCTCCTACGGAAGAAGCCGGTGTGCACCGCTTCTCGTCCACACCTCGCGGATTCGCTACTATGTCCGCCAGTTACCCGCCTTCTGCCCAACCACTGCGGAGCCTCAATGCCCAACCCCAAGGACATCGCCAGCGATAGCGGCGCCCCGATGATTCCCGAGCAGCGTCGCGAGCTGATTCTGCGCCAGTTGCGCAAGCATCAGGTGTTGAGCGTGCATCAGTTGATGGAGATGTTCGACTGTTCGCACATGACGGTGCGCCGCGATATCGCGCTGCTGGAACAGGAAGGCCGGGCCTATTCGGTGACCGGTGGGGTGCGTATCGCCAGCCAGTTGCACAGCGAGCCGAGCCACCAGAGCAAGGCGGTGGTCGAGCTGCCGCAGAAGCAGGCCATGGCCCGGCTGGCGGCGCGCCTGCTGCACGCGGACATGACGGTGTACCTGGACGCCGGCACCAGCACCCTGGAGATCGTGCCGTACATCAAGGCGCTGTCGGGCATGACGGTGGTGACCAACGACTTCGGTATCGTCCAGGCGCTGATGGAGGCGCCGCAGGTGACGGTGATCCACACCGGCGGCCAGCTCGACCACGACAACCATTCCTGCGTCGGCGGGCTGGCGGTGGCGACCCTGCGTCAGGTAGTGACCGATATCGCCTTTATGTCCACCAGCTCCTGGGACCTGCGCCGCGGCATCACCACGCCGTCGGCGTTGAAGGTCGAGGTCAAGCAGGTGGCGATGCAGTCGGCGTCCCAGGTGGTGCTGGTGGCCAGCAGTTCGAAGTACGGCACCTTCAGCATGTACCGCATCGCCGGGCTGGAGCAGTTCGACGTGATCATCAGCGACGACGACCTGGCCCAGGCCGCGGCGGACGGGATTCGCAAGCAAGGGGTGGAATTGTTGCTGCCGTCCGACTCGCAAGCGGTTGCAGCGAAAGACTGACAGCCGCAGCGCGGGTGCGGCTCACTGGTGCTGTTTTCTGAACCACAGCACGCAGGCGATATCCCGCAGGTCTTCGCCCAAGCCGTCGAGGGCGACCCGGGTGGTACGGCGAATGCGCCGCAGCCACTCCACCACCGCGCACAGGCTGGCGAAAAAGAACAGCAGCACGAACAGTTGCCGCAGGCCGAAGCCCTGGTCCAGCCCCTGGGCGCGGAAGTGGTTCCACAGCCAGAGGCCGCAGGCGGCGCTCAGCACCACCAGCAGCACGCTGGCGATATTGATCCACTGGCCAAGAATGGTGGTGCGCCGGGCGCGGCGGTATTCGCGCTCGATGCGCTCCAGGGTCACGGTGGGGATCTGTTCCCAATGCAGATCGCGCGGGCGGCAAGGCGCATCGTCCAGGCCCGACTGATCGACGAATATCGACTTTTCCATGTTCCCCGCTCCCATTGATGGCACCAGTGATGGCCCTGGCGACAGGGAGCCAATGTACCCGCAGGTGGGAGGCGAAGGCCGACACCTTCAGAAATGTTCAGATTCGCGCAGAATCACGCTTCGCGGGCGGCAGGCACTGACCAGTGCAGCCGCCCTGCCCGCCCCTCAGAAGGCTTTCCAGTCCCGCAGCCATTGCAGGCCAGCCGAGGTATCGCCGCGCGGCCGGTACTCGCAACCGACCCAGCCGTCGTATCCCAACTGGTCCATAAGCGCGAACAGGTAGGGGTAGTTCAGCTCGCCCAGGTCCGGCTCGTGGCGGTCCGGCACGCCGGCGATCTGGATATGGCCGATGCCGGCGAAGTCGCGGCGCAGCTTGGTCGCCAGGTCGCCCTCGACGATCTGGCAGTGGTAGCAGTCGAACTGCACCTTGAGGTTGCTTGCGCCGACCTCCTTGCAGATCGCCTGGGCCTGGTCCTGGCGGTTGAGGAAGAAGCCCGGCATGTCGCGGGTGTTGATCGGCTCCAGCAGCACGGTGACGCCGACCTTGGCCGCCTGGGCGGTGGCGTAGGCCAGGTTCTCCAGGTACACCGCGTGATGGCGTTCGCGCAGGCTTTCCGAGGGCAGCAGGCCGGCCATCACATGGATCCGCGAGTTGCCCAGCACCGCGGCGTATTCCAGGGCGCGGTCGAAGCCGGCGCGGAATTCCGCCTCGCGCCCGGGCAGGGTCACGGTGCCCCGCTCGCCCGCCGCCCAGTCGCCGGGCGGCGCGTTGAACAGGGCCTGGACCAGGCCGTTGTCGCTCAGGCGCTGCTTGAGCTCCTCGGCGCTGTAGTCGTAGGGGAACAGGTATTCCACCGCTTCGAAACCGTCGGCCGCCGCCGCGGCGAAACGATCGAGAAACCCGTGTTGCGGGTAGAGCATGCTTAGGTTGGCAGCAAAACGAGGCATGTTGGCTCCTAAAAACGGCTCAGACAAAAGGCCAGATCAGCAAGGTAATACAGAAACCCAGGGTACCGAGCAAGGTGGTGATCAGGGTCCAGGTGCGCAGGCCGTCGGCCACGTTGAGCCCGGCGAGCTTGGTGAAGATCCAGTAGCCGGCGTCGTTGATATGCGACATCGCCAGCCCGCCACCGCCCATGGCCAGGCACAGCAGCGCCATGTGGTTGGGGGTCAGGTTCAGGGTGGCGATCAGCGGGCTGATGATCCCGGCAGTGGTCACCAGGGCCACGGTGGTCGAACCCTGCACCGCGCGCAGGAGCATGGTCAGCAAGAAGCCCAGGGCCAGCACCGGCAGGCCGGTGGTGCGCAGCAGGTCGGAGACCACCGCGCCGATCCCGGTGTCCACCAGCACCTTGCCGAACACCCCGCCGGCCCCGGCGATCAGGATCACCATGGCCACGCCCGGCAAGGCCGAGCCGATCACGTCCGACACCTGGCTACGGCTCCAGCCACGGCGCGAACCCAGCAGCCAGGCGCACAGCAAGGTATCGATCAGCAGCGCCACCAGCGGCGCGCCGAGCACGGTCATGACACCGCGCAAGGTCGATTCGGCCGGCAGCAGCGAAGTGGCCAGGGTGCCCAGCAGGATCAGCACGATCGGCAACAGGATCAGGCTGACGATCAGGCCGAAACCGGGCGCAGGCGCGGGCGGCAGCTTGGCGACTATGGCGCTGGTGGATTCTTCCAGGCCCATGTGGGACACCGCCACCGCGGCCTGTTGCGGGTCCTTGGCATTGCCGTTGGTCCAGGCCAGCAGGTCCTCGTTGGTCACGTGGGGACCATAGACTTCGGCGCGGATGTCGTCGGTCATCGGGTAGAAACGCCGGGTCATGCGCCCGGCCACGCGGTAGCCGACGTAACACAGGAAGGCGGTGATCGGCAGGCCGAACATCAGCACCCGGCCCAGGTCGGCGCCCAGCTGGCTGGCCGCGGCCACGGCGCCCGGATGGGGCGGCAGGAACGCATGCACGGTGAGCAGCGCCGCGCACATCGGCAAGGCGAACACCAGCAGCGGCTTGCGCGCCCGGCGGGCCACGCCATAGGCCAGCGGCATGAGGATGATCACCCCCACCTCGAAGAACACCGGCACGCCGATGATGAACCCGGCGATGGTCAGCGCCAACGGCGTGCGGCGGTTGCCGAAACGCTCGATCAGCGACTTGGCCAGGGCCTCGGCGCCGCCGGACAGTTCGATGATCCGCCCGATCATCGCGCCCAAGGCAATGATGATCGCGATATGGCCGAGGGTCTTGCCCATGCCGCCTTCGATGGTCGCCACCAGGTCGGCCGGTTTCACCCCGGCCACCAGCGCCACCAGGATGCTCACCAGCATCAGCGCGACAAAGGGCTGGAACTTGTACTTGAGCACCAGGAACAGCAGCAGCGCGATGCCCGCGCCGGCCGTCAACATCAGGATAAGCGGGCTCATTGCGCGGCACCTCCCTCATAAGAGAAAGAAGCGCTGGTGAAACCAAAACAGCTGCAGTCAGGGAACGTCATGCGGGATGTCCTGTTGTTATTGTTTTTTCAGGCAAGCCGGGGCCCTCGAGAGCCTGACGACGACTCCCGGGCAGTGCTTGCAATGTCGGTTTACAGTTTCGAGTTGCAGCGGCGCGCTACCTACCAGTGCGCGCCGAAGGTCTCGCGCAGCTCATCCAGGGCTGCCTGATCCAGTGGCGCGGGCTTGGGATTGCTCATCAGCCAGAGTCGCGCGGTTTCTTCCAGTTCTTCCAGGGCGTAGCTGGCCTTGGCCACCGAGCTTTCCCAGACCACCGGCCCCAGGCGCTCGAGCATCACCCCGCGCACGCTGTTGGCCAGTTGCGCCACCTGCTCGGCGACCTTGGGCGAACCCGGGCGCTGGTAGCCGATCAGCGGAATGTGCCCGACCTTCATCACCTGGTACGGCGTCAGCGGCGGCAGGATGTCGTCCGGCCGCCATACGCCGGCCAGGGTCAGCGCCACCAGGTGGGTGGAATGGGTGTGCACCACGCCACCGACGCTCGGGTTGCGGTCATAGACCTGGCGATGCAGGGCCAGGGTCTTGGACGGCTTGTTGCCGGACACCCACTCCCCCGCCAGGTTGACCTTGGCGATGGCCGCCGGATCGAGGCGACCGAGGCAGACGTCGGTCGGGGTGATCAGCCAGCCATCGTCGAGGCGCGCGCTGATATTGCCGGCGCTGCCCACGGTGTAGCCACGCTGGTAGAGGCTACGACCGACGTCGCAGATCTCTTCGCGCAGGGCCTGTTCCCTTGCCGCGGCGCTCATTGGTCACCTCCGGCCAGTTGCCTGAGGGCCTTGGCGAAGAAGTCGCGGCTACCGAAGTTGCCGGACTTCAGGGCCAGCGCCAGCGGCTCGGCGGAGTTGCTGAGGGTGGCCGGCACGCCCGGGTCGATCTGCGCGCCGATCTGCAACAGGTTGACCCCAAGCGCCTTGACCACCGCGCCGGAGGTTTCGCCACCGGCAATCACGAAGCGGCGCACGCCGTTCTGGCGCAGGCCCTGGGCAATCTCGCCCAGGGCGTTCTCCACCAGCGTGCCGGCGCGCTCGACGCCGAGTTGCTGTTGCACCGCCTTGACCTCGGCCGGGGTGCTGGTGGCGTAGATCAGTACGGTTTCGTCACTGTCGCGGGCAAAGGCCAGGGCCTGCTCCACCACCGGTTCGCCCGCGGCCAGGGCCATGGGGTCGATGCGCAGGGCCGGACGGTCGGCCTCCAGCCAGGCCGCGACCTGGCCGATGGTGGCCACCGAGGCGCTGCCGGCCAGTACCACTTCGCCGCCTTCGACGGTCGGCAGCGACGCCGCGTCGAAGTCGCGCAGCTTGCCGGCACGGCGGAAGTTGCCCGGCAGGCCCAGGGCCAGGCCCGAGCCGCCGGTCAGCAGCGGCAGGTCGGCACAGGCGCTGCCGAGGGTGTAGAGGTCCTGGTCGGACAGCGCATCGGCGATGGCCATGCCGATCCCCTGCTGGCGCAGTTCGGCGATCTTCGCCCGCACCGCCTCGACGCCCCCGGCGATGCTGTCGTAGCGCAGCAGGCCGACTTTCAGCTGGGTCTGGGCCTGCAGCACGCGCACCAGGTTGGCGTCGCTCATCGGCGTCAGCGGGTGATGCTGCATGCCCGATTCGCTGAGCAACTGGTCCTGGACGAACAGGTGGCCGCGGAAGATGGTCCGGCCGTTTTCCGGGAACGCCGGGCAAGCCAGGGTGAAATCGCTGCCCAGGGCCTTGAGCAAGGCCTCGCTGACCTGTCCGATATTGCCGGCGGCGGTGGAATCGAAGGTCGAGCAGTACTTGAAGAAGATCTGCTCGCAGCCCTGCTCGCGCAGCCAGTCCAGGGCCGCGAGGGACTCCTCGACCGCCTCGGCAACCGGCGTGGTGCGCGACTTGAGGGCGATGACGATAGCGTCGGCATCCAGCCCGGCCGCCACTTCGCGGCTCGGGATGCCGATGCTTTGCACCGTGCGCATGCCGCCGCGCACCAGCATGTTGGCCAGGTCGGTGGCGCCGGTGAAATCGTCGGCGATGCAGCCCAGCAGCGGGCGTGCAGTGGAATCGGTCATGAAAGCTTCCTCAGACAGGCTCGGGCTTGGCGGTCGGCAGGTCGATGCCCGGGAAAATCTTGATCACCGCCGAGTCGTCCTCGCGGCCGAAGCCGGCGCTGGAGGCCTGCATGAACATCTGGTGCGCGGTGGCCGACAGCGGCAGGGGGAATTTGCTGGCACGGGCGGTATCCAGCACCAGGCCCAGGTCCTTGACGAAGATGTCCACCGCCGACAGCGGCGTGTAGTCGGCCTTGAGGATGTGCGGCACACGGTTCTCGAACATCCAGGAGTTGCCGGCGCTGTGGGTGATCACTTCGTACAGGGCATCGGCGTCCACCCCTTCGCGCAGGCCCAGGGCCATGGCTTCGGCGGACGCGGCGATATGCACCCCGGCCAGCAGCTGGTTGATGATCTTGACCTTGGAACCCAGGCCGTGGGCGTCGCCCAGGCGATAGACCTTGCCCGCCATGCCGGCCAGGATCGCTTCGGCCTTGGCGTAGGCGGCAGCCGGGCCGGAGGTCATCATGGTCATCTCACCGGCGGCGGCCTTGGCCGCGCCACCGGAGATCGGCGCGTCGAGGTACAGCAGGCCCTGCTCGGCCAGGCGCTCGCCCAACTCCACGGCGTAGGTCGGCGCCACGGTGGCGCAACCGATCACCAGGCTGCCGGCACCCAAGGCCGACACCGCGCCCTCTCCACCGAACAGCACGGTTTCGGTCTGCTCGGCGTTGACCACCACCGTGATGATCACATCGCAGGCTTCGGCCATTCGCGCCGGCGACGCACAGGCCACCCCGCCTTCGCTGGCGAACTGTTGGGTGACCGCTTCACGCACGTCACAGGCATGCACATTGAAACCCGCGCGCAGCAGCGAGCGGGCAATGCCCAGGCCCATCGCGCCCAGGCCGACAACACCGACATTCTTGTTATTCATGGGGTACTCCAGAGAAGACAGCAGCCTGGTCCACGCCGGCAAGGCGCGGGCGGCGGGCCGCGGGATAAATGGGAGCACGGGCGGCGGGGGCGACAGGGTCGCTTGGCAGGTAAATCGAGACCTTGTCGGACATCGAGGGGCCGTCCTGTGATTTGTTGTTATCAGGTTGTGGCCGATCATCTACCAATGAACAGATTATGTGAAGTATTTTTTCAATCTAACATTTATTAACATTGCCGAACACGGACGCCAGGCACCCCGCGACAGCCTTGCAGCCCGCGCAGAGTCAAACAGACGAGCGGTAGCCCATTGCGACCAGCGCACTGATCTGCGTCAACCAGGCGTCTACACTCGAGACCGATGCTGTTAGGCGCAACATCAACGATCAGCGGTACCGCCCTTCATCGTCCACCCATTGACGGTGGGCGCCGGACAGCGCTGTATGGTCAATTCCGCAATGCTTGAACAAGGATATTCAACATGGCAAAGATCAATGTATTGGCTGGTGATTTTCTACAAGGGAATGGTGAGTACCGTCAGGGAGTCTTCAGGTTGGCCACAGCCACCAACCCCTCGCCGGGGGTCGAGGTCAAAGCCTCCGCATTCAAACATCTGGAAATCGCGACACAGGACAGCATCACCAACAGGGACGCCATTGGCTACGGCATTGCCGGGGCCATGCTGCTGGGTCCGGTGGGTGCTCTGGCGGGCTACCTGATAGCCGGCAAGGAAACCGAGGTGACCTTCATCGCCACCTTCAAGGATGGCCGCAAACTGCTGGCGGCCACAGACAGCGAGACCTACCGGGATATTGAAAAACGACTGACGGCCTGACGCCCGTCGTCTGTCGTCCGCCCATGCCCGCAACCTCGGGCATGGGCTACTCCCCTGCCCTACGCCGATTCCGCTTCGCCCGGCCCAGCCCGGCGCTTCTGCCGTTCGCCTTCCAGCCAGACCACCAGCCCCAGCAGGCTGCCGCCGGCGATCAGCAGGCTGACGAACCAGCCCAGGGTTTCCGCCAGCTGGGTGAAGAACAGCGTGTACAGCTGGATGATGAAGAAGGTCGCGCCATAACCCACCAGCATGGAAAAGCGCAGGCGAATGCCCAGTGCCAACAGGCCCAGGCTGAACGCCGCCCACAGCCCGTTGAACAACACCAGCTCGCCGGATTCGGCCAGGTGCCAGGGGCCGTCGATCAGGTCGTAGCTGCCGAACAGCGACAACAGCCACAACGACATCTGCGCCATGAACAGCCCGGCGGAAATCCACACCTTGGCAAAGCCGCGATAACGGGCAAGCGTTGACGCCTCGCCCCACAGATGAACAAAACCGAACAGCGCCATGGCCAGGGCCGCGCCGAGGAAACGCAGCGGATAGTTCATGCCGAACCAGTAGGCGCCCCAGCCCGACTCGTAACCGCTGCGCCCGCCGAACCAGACGAAGAACAGCACGCTGCACAGGGTCAGCAGCAAGGCGTTGTTCAGCACGTAGCTGAGCGCCAGCAACAGCAGCAAGTCCACCAACAACAGCGCCGGCCAGTTGCCCGAGCCGTCGGAGTAGATCATGCCCAGCACCAGGCTCAGGCCGATCAGGGCAAAGCCGCCGAGCAACTCCAGGGTCGCGCCGAGCAGCTTCAACTGCTTGCCCAGCAGCCAGCGCCCGGCGGCAAACAGCCCGACCATCAATACGCCCAGGCCACCGGCCAGTTTCGGCAAGGTGAACGTCAGGTGTTCATGCAGCAGGATCAGCAGCCCAGCCGCCAGGCTGATGGCGCCGAAGGTCAGGAACCAGCGCCCCAGGGAACGCCAGTCCCAGCGGGTCAGCGGGTACAGCTCGGCGATCCGCGCGTGGGCCTGGGTGTCGATCAGGCCGTCGCGCAGCCATTGGTCCAGGGCGTTGTGCACCTGGCGATTACGGCGATCCGGGTTCATTGGCCAGCCTCCCCGGCGCGCAGCGCGGTGCGTTCGAACAACCAGCCCAGGAGCATGCCCACTGCGCCGGCGACGGCAAAAAACACCGCGGCGCTCAGCTGTTCCCAGGCGTACTCATAAAAGCGCGTGTACAGGTCGATGCCGAGGAACACCACGCCGAAACCGGTGAAGCTGGGGTGCTTGAAGCGCGCGCCGAGCACCAGTTGGGCGATGGCGCCGAGGGTAAACAGCAGGGTCCAGGTCAGGGTCTGGCGGTACGGGTCTTCCAGGCTGAGGAACCACAGCGAGCAGTTGAAGTACAGCAGCCCGAAGATCACATACAGCCGCCCGAAGCCGCTGAAACGGCGCAGGGCGTGATCCTCGGCGCGCTGGTGCCACAGCCCCAGGAGCGCGACCAGCGCGGCGATCACGGCCATGGAGCGCGGGTCCTGGATGCCAAAATAGTAAGTGCCGGAACCGCCATACCACTCCCACGAACCCAAACCGTGGAAGACGCAGAGCAGGCCCAGCAGCAGCGGCCAGCGCAGGCGATAGCCATAGGCGGTGGCGATGCTCAGGGCGGCGGTGACCAGCAGCGCCAGCGGCAGGTTGCCGAACTCGCCGGTCTCGCTGTCGGAGCTGCCGAGCAACAGGCTGGCGCCCATCAGGATCAGGCCGATGGTCAGGATCGCCACCCCGGTGACCGGCATGCGCCGCGCCGGGTCGCGGGCCAGGCGCGCGCCGATCAGCCACAGCCCGACACCGGCGGCGAAAAACAGCACCGCCCCCACCAGCACCGACTCGGCCAGCAGGCCAATGCCGCCCAGCACCGCCATGCCGATCAGCAGCACCGCGCCGATGCCCAGCCATTGCAGGACCGTGGACAAGCGGTGTTCGGGACGTTCATACAAGGCGCCGAGCCGCTGCTGCGCCTCGGCATCGATCAGGCCACGGTGGCGCCAGTCGGCGATTTCGTGGAGCAACATCTGCTGGGTGGTTTTTCTCATGGCGCTCTTGGTTCAAGGTGTGGACATCGGCCGCCAACCGGCCGTCGACTGTGCAGCATAGCCGAGCCTGTGCCTGGCAAGACGCCTCGCAACGCTAACGCGGCACGCCGCGCCGATGAAAAAGGCCGCCCCGAGGGCGGCCTGGTTTTCCTGCCAGCGGCATCACCTCGCCCTGAGGCAAGGGTATGCCGAGCCAGGCGCGCGCCTGTCACCGCAAGGCACTACTCCGCTGTCGTCGGATCGATGATCGAGGTCACCCGCGATACCCGGTCCGCCGGAAAACCGCCTTGCCGGGCATGCTCCCGGATGAGCTCCTCGCCTGGCGCGATATAGACGCAGTAGATTTTGTCGCCGGTGACGTAGCTGTGCAGCCACTGCACCTGCGGCCCCAGTTCATCGAGCACCTTGCAGGACTTTTGCGCGATCCCTTGCAGATCCTGCGCCGACAGCGCTCCAGCGCCCGGGAAATCGCGTTCAATCACAAATTTAGGCATGACAACCTCCAGTTCTGTCCCGCTCTTGCCGAAGCAACAGCTTCAGGCCGATCGCCAACGGCTATTGCTTGCCGATCACCGCCGCCAGCAACGGCGCGGCCTGTTCATCGGTCAGCGCCGGGTGCACGTCCATCCTGAGCAGGTCGCTCCACTCCAGCACCCATTTCTGCATCAGCGTGAGATCGTCGGTCTGTGCGATACCAAACCCCGTCATGCCACCGACGGCATGCCAGCGCCCCAGCATGCTCACCCCTGCGGGTGGCGCCCCACCCGTCTTGAGAAATCGCTCGATCGCACTGTTACGACGTTCGGGGCTGATTGACCAACTGACAATGAATAACATCTGCCACCTCCTGCGAAACGGGCGCCCGTTGTTCATTGCGTGCGCCAGGCAGGCACCGTGACCACGGCCACGCATCGGCATCGCCCCGCCTCTCGGCCGGCCCGAAACCATTGCCCCCTAGGGAAGGCATAGCAGCCTTGCGCGGTCGGCGCATGACCGCCGATCCTGTTTCCAGGACGCTCCCGCCCCAAGCGCGAACGAGCGAAGCCGCGGCCAATGAATGGCTATGCTTGATCTGTTGCTGGAAGCAATCCCGTCGCCCCGATAACGGCTGCGACGGGCCCACCCTTTCCGCCAACGCCCCCTAGCGCCGCGCGACACCGGCAAGGAGCGGTTCGAGATGCAACTGATCAGCGTGAACATCGACAAGCCGGAAGCCACCAACTTCATTTTCGGCCAGACCCACTTCATCAAGTCCGTCGAGGACATCCACGAAGCCCTGGTCGGCGCCGTGCCGAACATCGCCTTTGGCCTGGCCTTTTGCGAAGCCTCCGGCCAATGCCTGGTGCGCTGGTCCGGCAGCGATCCGACGATGATCGCGCTGGCGCAAAAGAACGCCCAGGCGATCGCCGCCGGCCATAGTTTCATCGTGTTTCTCGGCGACGGTTTTTATCCGTTGAACGTGCTCAACACCCTGAAGATGGTGCCTGAGGTGTGCCGCATCTTCTGCGCGACCGCCAACCCGACCCAGGTGATTCTCGCGGAAACGGCGCAGGGCCGGGCGGTGCTGGGGGTGGTGGATGGCTTCTGCGCCAAGGGCCTGGAAGGCGACGACGACATCCTGTGGCGCAAGAACCTGCTGCGGCAGATCGGCTACAAGCAGTAAGCGCTGCGCCGACAGGCTACTCGGACGGCGTGGTCCGGCAACTCTTGCGCTGACGGATCTCCTGCTCCGAAGGACGCTCCTTGACGAACTCGAAGCGCGGCTCGCCCTCGCTGTAGGTGACCAGCCAGCCCCACTCCAGCTCGGACTCATCCTGGCCCGGTTTCGGCGGCGCGGCCCACCAGGGATCTTTGCTGACGATCTGGCGCATGTCCTCCTCCCATTGATTCGGCCCCTTCAACTATAACGTTCAGGCCTTGAGGCACGCGGATTTCGGCTGATCGGCGAACTGTCGACAGGCGCCCACCACCGTCACCGCGCCAGCGCCCATTCGGCCAGTGGCCGGTAACGGCCTTTATGCGACTCGAACAGGGCGAAGTGCCGGGCACTCAGGTGAAAGTCCGCAGGGATCTGGGACTCGGGCACCGGCGCCCGATAGTCGCGCATCAAGGTCAAGTGCGGACGAAACTCCCGCGGCGAATCGACCAGCCCCAGTGGCAGCAGCGCTTCCTGCAAGGCATACACCAGCTGGCGCAACTCCAGCGGCGCCTGTGTCGGCGCCAGCAACAAGACCCCGGCCCGGCGCCAGACCTCCAGGCGGTCGAGCGGGACGTCCAGCGGCTCGCCACAGGTGCGCACGCTCGCCGCCGCGGCGCAGATCCGCGGAATCTGCGCCACCGCGACCGAGCCCAGGAACATCAGGGTCAAATGAAAGTTTTCCGCCGCCACCGGCCGGCCGCTCCTGAGGCCCAGCGCGCCGCGCCACTGGGCGATGGCCCGGCGTTGGGCGACGGTGCAGGGCAAGGCGAAGAACAGCCGCTTGAACGGCTCGCCCTGCTCGCGGGACTCATCATTCATGCCCTGTCCTCCGGTTCGGTTCGGACGAAGTGCTGTCTGTCAGGCCGTTCCCCCACCGGCCCTCTGCGACTCGCCCACCGGGAATCTCAGGCCGGTTTAGCCCTTTCTTGAGTTCAGCATAAAGAAGGCAACAAGACGCCGCGCCTGTCGGCATTCGGTCATTTTTATCGGTTGTAATGCTCATTGACGTCCGCCCCCTTTCACAGGAAGAGCACGATGAGACTCGCGTCCTACAACGTTGAAAACCTGTTCAACCGCGCCAAGGCCATGAACCTGGAAGGCTGGGCCGAGGGCCGGCCTGTGCTGGAGCGTTTCGCCCGGCTCAACCAGTTGCTGGGCGAGCCCATCTACACGGACCAGGACAAGGCGCAGATGGTCAAGCTGCTGACCGAGCTGGGGCTGAGCAAGTCGGACCAGGGCCCCTTCGTGATCCTGCGGCAGAACCGCGGCAGCCTGGTCAAGCGGCCCAAGGCCGGCGGCCTGGAGATTGTCGCCAATGGGCGCACCGAGTGGGTCGGCTCGCTGGAGCTGATCGAGGCCCCGGTGGACCTGGAAGCCATGCGCAATACCGCGCGGGTGATGATCGACCTGCAAGCCGATGTGCTGGCGGTGGTCGAGGCGGAAAGCCGCCCGGCCCTGCGCGACTTCAATACGGAGATCATCGGTGCCCTGGGCGGCCCGTTGTTCCGGCATGTGATGCTGATCGACGGCAACGATACGCGGGGCATCGACGTCGGCCTGATGACCGCCGAGGGCTACCCCATCGGCCAGCTGCGCAGCCATGTCGACGACACCGCGGCCAACGGCGAGCTGATCTTTTCCCGCGATTGCGCGCAGTTCCAGATCCCGCTATCTGACGGCAAGCAGCTAATCGTCCTGGTCAACCATCTGAAGAGCAAAGGCTTCGGCAGCCTCGCGGCTTCGGCGAAAAAGCGCCTGGCCCAGGCCGAGCGGATCAAGCTTATCTACCAGGCGCTGGTGGCCCAGGGCGAGACCTATATCGCAGTGGTCGGCGACTTCAACGACACCCCGGACAGCGCGCCGCTGGAGCCTTTGCTCAAGGGCACCGACCTCAAGGATGCCTTTGTCCATCCGGCCTTCGATGACGGCGGTTACCCCGGCACCTTCGACACCTGCAAGGCGGCGAACAAGATCGACTACCTGCTGCTGTCGCCGGCACTGTTCGCCACCGTCACCGCCGGCGGCGTATGGCGCAAGGGCATGTGGCCGGGCAGCAAGCCCAAGCGCTGGGAGGTCTACCCGCAGCTGGACAAGAAGGAAAACGCCGGTTCGGATCATGCGGCGGTGTGGGTCGACCTGGACCTGTGAGCCGAACCGGCCCCGCTCCCGAGCGGGGCCTGAAGCACGGCCTTGTCAGCCCTGGACGCTGGCGCTGGCGGCCTCGTGGATAAAGGCCGCGACCTCCGCCGCCCGCGAGGCCAGCGAGGCATGGGAGCTGGCCAGGGTCAGGGTTTTCCGGGGGTTGAGCCGGGCGGCCATCAGTTGCTGGTTGCGCGGGTGGATCATGCGGTCGTCGCTGGAGATCTGGTACCAGGACGGCTTGTTCTTCCAGGCCGGGGCGCTGATGGTGTCGCCGAAGGTGCTGGCCAGCGGCGCCTTCTGGGTCACCGCCATGACCAGCGCTTCGTCGGCGCCCAGGTCCTGGCAGAAGCTCTCATGGAAGGCCTGCGGCTTGAGCCACAGGTAGCCATCGCTGTCGGGCTCGAGGTTGGCCGCCGCCGCAGGCAGGTGCTGCTGGGTGATCGAGCCCGGGCTTTCCCCGGCATCCGGGGCGAAGGCCGCGATATACACCAGCCCGACCACGTTGGGCTGGTCACCCACTTCGGTAATCACCGCGCCGCCGTAGGAATGCCCCACCAGCAACACCGGGCCATCGACCTGGGCAATCATCTTGCGGGTGCGCTCGACGTCATCGGCCAGCGACGTCAAGGGCATTTCCACCGCGCGGATCGCGCTGTAACCCTTGCGCGAAAGCTCGATGATCACCTTGCTCCAATGGGCCGCATCGCCCCAAAAACCATGCACCAACACAATCGTAGGCTGACCACTCATGACCTTGAATCCTCTGTCTGGATAAAGACCGCTCGCCGCTGGCGGCGGTACTGCCGGGCCCAGGGCATTGCGGGGCAGGTCGCTCGTCAAGTGACAGGCAGGAGACGCCCTCCCCCGTGCTGGCTTATGCTCGGGCACGCTCATTATCGAAGGGGACGGTGCCGACCGACCATGACCGAAAAGCCGAAGACTGTGCAGAGACACCTGACCCCGGCCGCCTCGCCATCCGACCTCAGGCACCCGGCCGCCGATGTGTTTTTCGAAGTGTTCAGCCTGGCGCGGATGCGTGGCGAGCTGCTGGGCGAGACGCTGCTGCAACCCGGCCAGCTGTTGCAGCAAGCGGCGGGCGGCGCCTGTTTCCATGTGATCCAGGACGCCGGCTGCCAGCTCAGGCTCAACGGCACTGACGAAACCACCCACTTGGTGCCCGGGGACATCCTGTTCGTGCCCCACGGCCAGGCTCATCAACTGCACAGCGCTGCGGATGCCAGCCCGGAGCTGCCGGCGCGCATCACCAGCGGCGTCTTCCGGTTCGAGGGCGGGTGTGGCCAGGCCTTGATCCAGGGCTTGCCCGGGGTGCTGCAAGTCAGTTGCCAGGGCGAGGACCCGAGCGACCTGATCGGCTCCCGTGAATGGCTGTCGCTGACGGTGGCGGCGATGCAGAAGGAAGTGCGCAACCCTTCGATCGGCAGCACCATCATGCTGTCGCGGATCATCGACCTGATGTTTATCTGGGCCGTGCGCCATTGGCTGGCCCATGCCCCGCAAGGGATCAGCGGCTGGATCGCCGCCCTGCGCGACCCGCTGATCGGCCAGGCACTGGCGCTGTTGCACGCCGAGCCGGGCGCGGCGTGGAGCGTCGAGCGCCTGGCCGGCCTGGTCAACCAGTCGCGCTCCAACCTGGCGCAACGTTTCACCCACCTGGTGGGCCAATCGCCGATGCGCTACCTGATGCACTGGCGCATGCAACTGGCCGGTCAGCGCCTGCAGACCTCCAGCCTGCGCATTTCGCAGATCGCCGAACAGCTGGGTTATGAATCCGAGGCGGCTTTCAGCCGGGCCTTTCGCCGCGAGTTCGGGGTCGCTCCCAGCGAATACCGCTCACAGGCTTGAGCGGATTTGCTGCCTGCTGGATGCGGGATTCAGCCCCGCCCTTGCAACGCCTCGAACAACGCCGCCGAGGCGTTGTACAGCGGCACCCGGCCCTTGAGCAGGATCTGCGCGCTGCGCCGGTAGGCGGCCGCGTCGATGCGCATCGAACCGCCCTCCTCGCGCGCGGTGATCAAGGTGTCCAGCACCCCTGCCGGATTTTCGATCGACACCGGGTATTCCGCCGTGGTGGCGCCCAGGGGCTTAGGTGTCTTGAGCAGTTCATGGGCCACGGTGCCTGGCACCAGGCAGGCGGCGGCCAGGCAGCAGCCACCGGAGACGGCCAATGAAGGATGGGCATTCTGCGGGGTGAAATAACGGGTATTGATATCGCCCGCGCCCTGGGCCGGGCTGACGATGCAGATCTTCGGCAGGGTTTCGCTGCGTTGCAGCTCTTCGGCGCTCATCAGAGCGCCGCTGCGGTTGCGCAATTGCATGCGCAGGCCGCCCTGCACCATCAGGCTGATCAGCCGCGCCTTGAATTCGGCATCGGCATCCAGCTGCGCCGGGGTTTCCAGGCCGGTCTTGCCCAGGTCCGCGGCCTGGACGATGACCATCGGCACCGCCACGTCGAGGCAGGTGGCGCGCACACCATCGAGCAGGTCGATGCGCTGCCCGGTGGGAAACAGCTGGCCGGTCTTGGCCCCCACCGGGTCGCTGAGAAACAGATCGACCCCGGGGAACACCCCGTTGACCCCGGGAATCCGCGTATCGCTCAGCAGGCGACCGTCGCGGAACGCCAGGCGCGCGAGCATGGTGGTCTGGGTATTGCTGTTGAAGATCTCGATCTGCGCGCTGTCCTCGTCCGGGCTCAGCCAGCCACGCTCCAGGGCATACAGGGGCAAGGCCGCGGACATGTTGCCGCAGTTGACGCTCCAGTCGATCGCGCTTTTACCCGCCGCCAGCTGCGCCAGGGTGCTGACCAGACGCGACTCGCCGGGCCGCCGCTCAGCGATGAACACCTTGTTGCTGGTGGGCCCGCCACGGCCCAGGCCGGTGATCTGGTTATTGCCCGGCAGGTCGCCGCTCAGCGGCACGCCCATCAAGTGCCGCAGCAACTCCTCGACCAGCGCCGGGTCCTCGGGCAGGGTCTCGCGAGCCAGGATCAGCCCGGTGGACGTACCACCGCGCGCATGCCAGACCGGAAATTCAAGGATGCCGGCGCGGATTTCGGGAAGGTCCAGTTCAAAAGGCATGATCGGACTCGCAGTGATGGACGACAGGCAAGGATCATAAACCGCTGCCCGCGCGAGCGCAGCTTTCCAGGTTCAGGGCTGCGCGCGCGCCCTGGAAGGCAGCCCGGCAGATGAACGAACTTGAACTAGTATGGATTGCAAGGCCCGCGCCATCGAGCTGTCCCATGGCCGAGGCTGACCAAGGTGCTTCATAAGCGGTTGCGTGCGGGCTGAAGGCTTCCGGGAGGCGAATCATGCTCGATCAGATTGCGCTGGGCATGCTTATCTTCGCCGGAATAGTCCTGTTCTACGGAATCATCGTCCTGCACGACATTCCCTACGAAATTGCCGTCCATCGGAACCACCCCCACCAGGACGCCATTCACGCGGCAGGCTGGGTCAGCCTGTTCACGCTCCATGCCCTGTGGCCGTTCCTGTGGATCTGGGCCATGTTGTACCGCGAGGATCGGGGCTGGGGCTTTGCCACCGACAAGGCGCGAATGCAGGGCGAAAAGGCTCTGGCGCAAGAGCTGGCCGAGCTGCGGCAGCGGGTCGAGCGACTGGAAGGACAAGCCCAGGCCGGGTCCCGCCCGGAAGGGAAAATGTGACCCATGGACCTGTTACTGATCCTGACCTACACCGCCATCTGCGTGGCCATCTTCAAGATCTTCCGTATCCCGCTGAACAAATGGACGGTGCCCACCGCCGTGCTGGGCGGCGTGGTGTTGATCGGCGCGCTGATTTTCCTGATGAACTACAACCACCCCTATTCGGAAGTGGCGCGCTCCTACTTCGTCTCGGTGCCGGTGATTCCGGTCGTCACCGGCCGGGTGATCGAGGTGCCGGTCCAGGGCAACACGCCGCTGGAGCCAGGCGACGTGCTGTTTCGCATCGACCCCGAACCTTTCGAGAACCGGCTCAAGTCGCTCAAGGCCCAGCAACTGGCGGCGCGGGGCGACCTGTACCGGATCAACGAGTTGATCAAGCGCAACTTCGGCACCCGCCGCGAGCAGGAAGCCGCGATTGCCCGGGTCGACGACCTGCAGGCTCAGATCGACAACGCCCAGTTCGAGCTGGACAGCACCGTGGTCCGCGCCCCGAGCCGAGGCTTCGTCACCCATGTGTCGCTGCGCCCGGGGATGATGGCGAGCAAGCTGCCGCTGCGCCCGTCGATGGTGTTCATTCCCGACGAGGGCCATTATTTTTCCGCCTGGATGCGCCAGAACAGCCTGCTGCGCCTGGTCCCGGGGGACGAGGCGGAAGTGGCGTTCGACGGTATCCCCGGCAGGGTGTTCAAGGGCCGGGTCAAGAACGTCATCACGGTGATCGGCGAAGGACAGGTACAACCGTCCGGCACCCTGCTGAGCTACACCGGCTCCCCGCCGCCGGGGCGGGTGCCGGTGGTCATCGAAATCACCGACCCGGACTACCTGCCCTACGCCAAACTCATGCCCGGTGGCGCCTATGGCCAGGCGGCGCTCTACAGCCAGCACTTCCACCATGTGGCGATCATGCGCAAGATCCTCCTGCGCATGTCGGCCTGGATGAACTACATCTTTCCGTTCCATTGATGAGATGGGGTCAGGCCTGATATTCGGTGCGTGGCAAGCCCGGCTTGATTTCAGCGGCTTTCGCCTGTTGGCCTCGACAGAAAAAGCGGGTGGGCCGCTTGTTTCCATTCTCTCTATACTCGCTGCCCAGGATGACAGTCAGAGCGCAGATGATGCCCGCCACACCCGATAAAAAATCCCAAGTCATTTTGGTCCCGGCTCGACAAAGCGACTTGGACACTCTTGTAGCCATTCGAATCGAGGCCATGCGCGAAAGCCTGGAACGGGTTGGGCGATTTGATCCGGTACGCGCGCGCGAACGCTTTCTTAGCGGCTTTGAAGCCCGCAATACACGCTACATCGAGGTATCTGGAGAGAGGGTTGGTTTTGTCGTGGTCAAGCACCGGCACCCTGAACTCTTGCTCGACCACTTGTATGTGAGGCCAAGCGCGCAGGGATCAGGGATCGGCTCTGCTGTTCTCGCGCAGATTTTCAAAGAGGCGGATATGGCTGGGCTCCCGATTAGAGTGGGTGCTCTCAAAGAAAGCGCTTCGAATCGTTTTTATACCCGCCATGGTTTCCAATTCATCGAAAGCGGTGAGTTCGACAATTACTATGTTCGCCAGTGTGTTCCGGTGGTTGGCCCAGCTTGCTAGCCGGAACTCATGCACCTCGACATAGTTTTCTACACACTCTGGACTCAACGCGGGAATTCACCACTGCGTGCCTTGGGGAGCAAGCGACCGTACTGTCTTCCCTGCTCACCCAGTGCGAACATGCCGTTCGATATACCAAGACAACAGGGAGGCTTCACCCATGAGCGCTACTTCTTCGCTCTGGTTTTTTGTCGTGCCATTCGCGATTGCGGCTGCAATCCCCGGCCCCGCTCAGGGAGCCCTGCTAGGGCAAGTGGTGTCACGTGGCGCGAGGGCGACGCTGCCCTTCATCGCAGGCATGGTGCTGGGCAATGCTGTCTGGCTGGTGGTCGCCACCCTCGGTCTTGCGGCACTGGCGCTGCAGTTCGAGCAGGTGTTCATTGCCGTGAAGTGGCTGGGTGTCGCCTTTATTCTGTTCATCGCATGGAACTTGTGGTCGAAGAACACCGAGCACCTTCAAGCCCCTCCAAAGCGCTCGGCAAGCCGAGGTCTGCTTGCAGGCGCAGTGCTGACGCTGAGCAATCCAAAGGCCGTGGTATTTTTCGGTGCGGTGTTGCCTCACGCATTCGATCTGACGGCACTGTCCTGGCCAGAAGTCATCCTGATTACCGCGCTCGGCATCGGGATCGATCTCACCGTCCAATTGGCGTACCTCGTTACGGCATCACGCATCAAGAACGCCATACAGTCTCCGAAGGCAATGAAGCGTCTGAACAGAACCTCAGCTGGGGTAATGACGGGATGTGCGGGCTGGATGGCCGTTTCGCGCTGATGGCCTCTGCAGCAAGGCTTTGCAAGCCTGCAAAGCCTTCACTCTTCGCCGTTGACCGGCTATGCCAACCATCTGCCCTTCAATGAGCGGGTTACCTGGCATCGGCTAATGACTTCACATGAGTCGCAAAATCATCCTCTATCGGTTGGAACCCGCAGCGCAGGTAAAATGCGGCGCCCTCCGGAGTATCCGTGGATAGGCGCACGACACGAAATCGCTGAGCCGCATAGGCCAAAAGCTGCTGCACCAGAGCCTTACCCACACTCTGCCCCCTTGCTGCTCGCGCGACGTATACCCTCCGCAGCCTGCCGATGCCCGGCCCGGTATATGGATCATAGGAAAGACCGCCGATGGCAATCAGTTGCCCGTCGCGGAAAGCGCCCAAAAGACACTCACCGGGTTGATCGAATCGATTGGCCCCGCTTTTCCAATCCGCAACCAGGCGCGTGAGAAACCTGAAACCTTCTGCAACGGCCTCCGCTTCCAGTTCCAGGATTTCCGGAGCAAGCACTGAGATCTGACGTATCGCCAGTTCGCCTGTTGACGTAACCACTCGATATCCCATGTTTGCTTTGGCACCCTGCCTGACTCATCTGTGCGGACAGCACGTCCGGTCTTCAAGATTAACTCTCAGGTGTTTCTTACAAGCTCTGGCCCCAAAGGGGCATCCACGAAAGACAGTAATCAGCCAATGACTGCCGGTTGTATCAGGCAACAGTCGACCCAAAGCGGAAGTAGCTGTATCCCGATAGCAGACGTTGAGAAAGCCTGTCGACTCGGCGGTGGCTAACGTGTCCGTGCTGGTGCCGGATCCTCTGTTTTCGCTAGACATTGAACTCAGTGATTCCGCCTCTTTCAGACAAGCCGCCTAGAGGGGCCAGTGTGCTCGTAGCCTGGCTAGTTCTCGCTCTAATGCACACAACTCTTTGTTGAACGCGGCCAACTCCGCAAGGTTGTATTCAACGCATCGCTGCGCACCGGAGGGAAGTCCAATGACATTGACGATCTTGTGACGGTGCGCCTCGACGCCCCATCGACCGTGTACCATCTCATTGCGCCGCAACCGAGCGGCATGCACACGCTTAATCCAGCGTTCATAGGCCGCACGGTGTTTGGAGCCAGCCGGTAACCTCTCTGCGACTCGGGTCGAAAGCGCTTCGAGCTTCGTATGGATGTTCTGCCCTTCGATCGATTTCGATAAGGTTTCCAAATTTGTGCCGTTGTCCAACCACGCCAAGCAGAGCCCTAAATTCACATCGACGGACGAGAACGCGAAGAGCATCTGTCCGAGTAACGATGCAGCCTCAGCTTGCATCGCCTCTCGACGAGCCATCAGTTGTCCCGCCGTTTCGTCCGGGTCAGGCGTTGAATTAGGTTCCATGGCTTTCTCGCATTTGTAGCCTGGGTGGTACAGAGTTCAGCACATTATTCCGTAGGTCTGCTCCTAGCCGAAAGCAGCCTGTCAGAAAGGCAGCTTTTAACTGTGGATTCAACCCTTTACGGTCGTTCACTGCTGAGGGCTACCTGCCATCGCCCATGAACGACTGGCCCGTTACGCGAACTACGGAGTGGCTAGGTCGAGCAAGTCCAACACCGGCCAGATATACGAATGCAATCGCCCTGACGGCATTACTCACCACTTGTGGGGAGAGTCCATATACGATTTGTTAGCCGCTTTAGAGCCCCCCGAAACCGATAAACCAAGGAAGCATAGCCCCGCCTCTATGCCCTTCATACTCCGATTTCCTTCTAAGCTGCTTTCGGCAATAGAACAAACTGATCGTTGCTGGGATAAATAACAAGTTAAACAACCATTGAAATGCATCTGTTGACTTCAAGATAATCGCGACAAGTAAATTAATTAAAACCAAGCCAGTTATTAAAAAGTTATATCTAATATGTCGGCGTTTGATTAAAGCAAAGCTTTCCCAATCATAAATCAGCCAATCGTGGGAAAATTCGTCGCATTTAGGACACTTATGACTTGGCGGAAGGTTGTCTGCGATATAACCACAGCTAGGGCACCGAAATTTCATGGCGCTATCCACTATTAGGTGACATGCCATGTCGCGATCTTGTCGAGGTAAACGCCAGATCTATAGAGGGAAACGCGACTGGGGTGGCAGCAAGACTGACTACGGTAAAGAGGCTAGCAGGACACCACCTATTTTCCACTAGTCTGCCCACCGACTGCTTCTGGCCGCAAAACAGCCCTTGACTACCGAGTGTCCATAATCTTGGCGCAACCTACCAACCGACTCACACCCGCCGCGCCAACAGCAACACCGAAGCCGCCCCCGACAACAGCACCGCGCAGCAACGGTTGAAGAGCTTCTTGCCCCGCGGCTCGGCGAACCAGCGGCGCATGTGCAGGCCCATGTAGGCGTAGGCGCTGATGGCGATCCATTCCAGGATCAGGAACAGCGCGCCCAGCACCAGGAACTGGGTGGACACCGGTGCTTGAGGGTCGACGAACTGCGGCAGGAAGGCGGTGAAGATGAGGATGGCTTTGGGGTTGCCAATGGCCACCAAAAACTCCTGCCGGGCCAAGGCCAGCAGGCCCAGTGGCGCGGTCTTGTTCTCGGCCTCGACCTGGGTATCCGCGGTCCACAGCTGGTACGCCAGGTACAGCAGGTAGCCAGCGCCGAGAATCTTGATCCCGTGGAACAGCAGTTCCGAGGCTTGCAGCACCACCGCCAGCCCGGCCGCGGCCAGGGCGATCATCACCGCGAAGGCGGCCAGCCGCCCTGCTCCCGCCAGGCAGGAGGCGCGAAAGCCATAGGTGGTGGCATTGCGGATCGACAACAGATTGTTCGGCCCTGGCGCCATGTTCAGGGCGAAACAGGCCGGGAGGAAGAGCATCAGGGTGGCAAGGTTCATGGAGGCGTCCGTCGGCTGATGGCTTGAGTTCCACAGCAGCCGACCGGGCTGCTGCGGCCCCACAAGCCTGCCCAATCCAGCGCAGGCCGTCGAGATTTTTGTCGATGCGGCCGCGCCTAGCCCTCCATGGCGGCCAGCCCGGGCAGCAGTTTGTCCAGCGTCAATGGAAACTCGCGCACGCGAATGCCGGTAGCGTTGTAGACAGCATTGGCCAGGGCCGCCCCGGCCCCGCACACGCCCAGCTCGCCCAGGCCCTTGACGCCCAGGGGGTTGGCCCTGGTATCGGGTTCTTCGAGAAACAGCACATCCATCGCCGCGATATCGGCATTGACCGGCACCAGGTACTCGGCCAGGTCATGGTTGACGAAGTGCCCGTGGCGGGTGTCGAGCAGGGTCTGCTCCATCAGCGCCGCGCCGACGCCCCAGGTCATGCCGCCGAGGATCTGCGAGCGCGCGGTCTTGGGGTTGAGGATGCGCCCGGCGCCGATCACCGCGAGCATGCGCCGCAAACGGACTTCGCCGGTGTCGATGTCCACCGCGACTTCGGCGAAATGCGCGCCATTGGAAATCTGGGAAAACTGCTTGTAGTCCTCTCCCATCGGCCCGACGCTGCCTTCGGCCTGCAACCCCGCGGGGGCCACCCGTAGCAGCAGGTCGCTGAGGCGTTCCGAGCGCTCGCCGGTGCTGATACGGCCGTCGGCGAAGCGTACCGGCGCTTGGTTGTAAGGCGCGCCGGCAGCCTGGATGATCCGCTGCTTCAAGGCCTGGCAGGCGGCCTCCACCGCCGAGCTGGAACTGGCCGCCCCCCAGGAACCGCCGGAGCCCGAGGTCTGCGGGAAACGGCTATCGCCCAACTGCACCTGCACCGCCGACATCGGCACGCCCAGGCTGTGGGCGGCGACCTGGGTCAGGATGGTGTAGGTGCCGGTGCCGATATCGGTCATGTCCAGGCGCACCAGCACCCGCCCGGTCGGGCCCAGGCTCACCAGGGCCCTGGACAGCCCCAGGTAGTTGGGCCGGATCGCCGCGGCCATGCCCATGCCGATCAGCTTGCGGCCCTCGCGCACGCTGCCGGGCTTGGGCTGGCGGCGGCTCCAGCCGAAGCGCTCGGCGCCGGTCTGCATACAGGCCAGCAGATTGCGCGAGGCGAAGGGCACACCCAACTCGGGGTCCAGTTCCGGCTCATTGCGCACCCGCAATTCGATGGGGTCCAGGCCCAGGCGTTCGGCCAGCTCGTCCATGGCGCTTTCGAAGGCGAGCATGCCCGGCGCCTCGCCCGGCGAGCGCATCCACTCGCCGCGGTTGAGGTCGACCGGTACCAGGCGATGGCGGGTCAGGCGGTTCGGCGCGGCATACAGCGAGCGGGCAAACACCGCGGTCTGCTCGCAGTACTCTTCGAAGCGCGAGGTGCTCGACCAGACGTCATGCCCCAGGGCCGTCAGCTTGCCGCTGTGCTCCGCCGCCAGCCGCACCCGATGCTGCATGGCCGGGCGATAGCCGGCGTTGGCGAATATCTGCTGGCGAGTCAGGGCGACCTTCACCGGGCGCTTGAGCACCCGGGCGGCGAGCGCCGCCAGCACCGCGTCGGGATGAATGATCAGCTTGGAGCCGAAACCGCCGCCGATATAAGGGCTGACGATGCGCACCCGCGCCGGCTCGATGCCCAGGGTACTGGCCAGGCCGGCGCGGAAGTTCGCCAGGGTTTGCGCCGAGGTATAGAGGGTCAGGTCGTCCCCGGACCAGACCGCGATGGAGGCATGGGGCTCCATCGCCACGTGGCTCTGGTACGGGGTGCTGTAGGTGCTGTCGAGCTTGACCGGCGCATTGGCGAACCCCAACTCGAAATCGCCGACGGTACTGTCGGTCTGGAGACCGGCGTTGGTCCGCGGCGGGATGTAGGCCTGGGCCAGGCGTGAAGCGAGCTCGAAGTCGCCCTGCTCGGGGGTGTAGCTCACGCGAATCAGGCGCGCCGCCGCTCGCGCGGCCTCGAAGGATGCAGCGACCACCAGCGCCACCGGCTCGTCGTAGTAACGCACAGCATCGGTCGCCAACACCGGACGCGATCGGCTGAACACCTCGGCCGTGGTCGGCGTCACCGCGGGGCCGAATGCCACCTGGGCGGGGGCGTTGCGATGGGTCATGACATAGAGCACGCCCGGCGTCCGTTCGGCCTCGCGGGTGTCGATCGCGCTGATGCGGCCCCGGGCGATGGTCGCCCCGAGGATGTAGCCATAGGCGGTGTCGCCCATTTCCCGCTGCTCGTAGGCGTAGGTTGCGCGGCCGGTGACTTTCAGCCGGCCATCGACCCGGTCCAGCGGTTGGCCGATAGGGCCGTCGGCGACTTGGGTTGGTATTGATGTGCTCATGCCGATGCTCGCTCTTGGGTGGCGCTGGCCAGCATCTGGCGCAGGGTGCGTTTGGCCAGGGGGATCTTGAAATCGTTGCCGCCCTGCCCGCGCGCGTCGGCCAGGGCGATGTCGGCGGCGTGCTGGTAAACCGCCATAGCGGACGGCTGGCCGAGCAACGCCTGCTCCGCCGCCGTGGCCCGCCAGGGTTTGGCAGCGACGCCGCCGAGGGCGATGCGGGCCGTGCGGACCTGCCCCGCGCGAACCTCGACCACCAGCGCCACGGCGACCAGGGCGAAAGCATAGGAAGAGCGATCGCGCACCTTGCGATACAGCTGCCGCCCCGGTGGTGGCGGCGGCAATGTAATAGCCACGATCATCTCGCCATGGGCCAGCCGGGTTTCGACCTCGGGCGTCGTTCCGGGCAGGCGGTACAGCTGATCCAGGGCCAGGGAGCGGCGCTGGCCGCCGGGCTGGACCGTCTCCACCCGCGCCTCCAGGGCGGCCATGGCCACCGCCATGTCCGAGGGATGCACCGCGATGCAGGCTTCGCTGGCGCCGAGAATCGCGTGCATGCGGTTGTGCCCCTGCTGGGCCGAGCAGCCGCTGCCGGGTTCGCGCTTGTTGCAGGCCATGCCCGGGTCGTAGAAGTACGGGCAGCGCGTGCGTTGCAGCAGATTGCCCGCGGCCGAGGCCTTGTTGCGGATCTGCCCCGAGGCACCGGCCAACAGCGCCTGGGACAGCAACGGGTAGCGCTCGCGGACACGGCTGTCGGCGGCCAGGTCGCTGTTGCGCACCTGGGCGCCGATGCGCAGGCCGCCGTCGGCGCTGTCCTCGATCGTGGCCAGGGGCAAGCGGCTGATATCGATCAGGTGCGTGGGCCGCTCGATGCCCAGCTTCATCAAATCGATCAGGTTGGTGCCGCCGGCGATAAAACGCGCCTGAGGCTGCGCGGCCATCAGGCTGACGGCCTGCTGTACGTCGCTCGCGCGCTCATAACTGAAAGGCAGCATGGGTTCAGGCCTCCTCGGCGGCGTCGCGGATGGCGGCGACGATGTTCGGATAGGCGGCGCAGCGGCACAGGTTGCCGCTCATGCGCTCACGGATCTCCCCGTCGCTCAGGGCGACGGGCTGGCTCGTCAGGTCCTCGGTGACATGACTGGGCCAGCCGGCGCGCACCTCCTGCAGCATGCCGACCGCCGAGCAGATCTGCCCCGGCGTGCAGTACCCGCACTGGAAGGCGTCGCGGGCAATAAAGGCCGCCTGCAGGGGGTGCAGCAGGTCGCCATTGGCCAGCCCCTCGATGGTGGTGATCTCGTCGCCGTCATGCATGACCGCCAGGCTCAGGCAGGCGTTGATCCGGCGGCCATTCACCAGCACCGTGCAGGCGCCGCACTGGCCGTGGTCGCAGCCCTTCTTCGAGCCGGTCATGCCCAGTTGATGGCGCAGTGCGTCGAGCAACGTGGTGCGTGGGTCGAGGTCCAGCAACTGGTCGCTGGCGTTGATGCGCAGAGTGATCGCCTGGGATGGCAACGGGCGAACGGGTTCAGATAGCCCCGGGGCGGACTGGGGCTGTGCCCTGCCAACGCCTACCCACAACAGGCTGGCGGCGGCCCCGGCTTGCAGCAGCGCGCGACGCGACGGACGCGGTGAGTCCAGGTCTTGCATGGTGCTCTCCTGAAATGAACGGCTGGACCCGAGTATCGCCAAGGGCGTGGCGCCGTTCTTTCAGGTATCAGGACGAGCTTGTCAGGATTCGGGAAGCCTGCTGGCGGTAGCTGCTCGGGGTGGTCCCGGTGATGCGCCTGAAGGTCGAGGTGAAGTGGCTCTGGCTGGAGAACCCCAGCTCCAGCGCCATGGCGCTGATCGGCATGCTGCCGGCCCGCAGCAGGCTTTCGGCGCGGCGCACCCGGCGCTCGATCACGTAGGCATAGGGCGCCATGCCGGTCTCGGCCTTGAAGTGACGGGCGAAGGTGTCGACAGGCATGCCAGCGATCCGCGCCAGTTCGGTCAGCGAGAGGCTGCCGTCGATGCGCGCATCGACGTAGTCGCGCAAGCGCTTGAGCAACTGCGGCCCCAGGCGCCCGTGGCCAGCGCTGGCGGTATCGCCCCGTCCCAGGCGCAGCCCCACCAGCGCCACCAGGTGTTCTATGTAGCTGGCTTCCAGGACCTGCCCGCTGACCATCTCGGCGCTGAGGGCGGCGAGCAGCGAGTGGATCACCCCATCGCCGCTGTTGATGCGCATGGGCAGCTCGGCCAGTTGCGGGCAGCCAGGGAAATCCAGGGTTGTGTCGATCCACAGGGCGGTATAGATCAGGTCGGCCTCGCGAAAATAGCCCTGGCGCTCGACGCCAGCCGGCACGAAGCTGATCGACCCGGGGCGGTCGCAGCCCTGGTAATTGAGCGTGGAACTGCTGCGGATGTGAGTCTTGGCCGTGGCTCCGCGCTCGGTGAGGATCACCACGTGCTGCGGCGCCGTCCAGCTGAGCTCGGCCTCGCGGCAGGCCCAGCGGCGGTGATCGATAGTCACCAGGCCATCGAACAGCGATGCCGATTGCAGCACCGCGCCCTCGGCGCCCCGCGCCCGGATGCAGCCCGCGCCGACCCGGGGCTCCAGCGACAGGTTTGCGGATTCCCTTGATACGCTCATAAACCAGGCACCTCCCCGTGGGATACAGCGAGCGGCCAGCGTACCCCAGGATCACTGGCAACTTCCAAGCGAAAAAGAAGCGACCTGGGGCAATCCCCGGCCAAACCGAACTGATTTACAATGCCATCCCTTTGCCTGAGGCTGGCGTTTCGTGGATGCTCTGTCGCTTATCTATAAGCACCTGATCGACTGGGTGATCGCCCCTGTTACCCAACAGTTTCTCGGTATTTTCAATCTGAACGGCCGGCTCGGGCTGTTGTTCCTGTGCGTGTCCTACGGCGTCGCCTATGGCCTGTTCCGCTTCAGGAAGCGCCGCGGCCTGAGCGACGCCCACTCGTTCTGGCACTTCATCGGCGGCAGCCGGGTGCACTTGCACCGCTCGGCGCTGCTGGATTATCGCTACTACTTCGTGCGCGCCATCCTCAAGGTCGCGCTGGTGCTGCCCATCGTCCATCTGGTCGACCCTTACATCCTGCGCTCCGGGGATTACCTGGCCTTTTTCAGCAACCTCTGGGGCGAGCGCCCGCGCCTGGGGCAGAACCTCGGGCTGTCGCTGCTCTACGGGCTGGGGCTGTTCCTGCTCAAGGACTTCATCCATTACTGGGCGCACCGGGCCTTTCACTCGCGCTGGCTGTGGGAATTCCACAAGGTCCATCATTCGGCGCCGGTGCTGGTCCCGGCGACGGCGAGCCGGGTGCACTTCGTGGAAAAGATCGTCGAGAAACTGAGCATTGGCCTGTGCCTGGGCCTCTACGCCGGTGGCTTCTGGTACGCCTGCGGCGGCGAGATCAGCCGCTATACCCTGTTCGGCGTGACCTACCTGGTGTTCATCTTCAACAGCCTGGCGGCCAACCTGCGGCACAGCCATGTCTGGCTGTCGTTCGGCCCGCGGCTCGAGCATGTGCTGAACAGCCCGGCCCAGCACCAGATCCATCACAGTGACGCGCCCCGCCACTTCAACCGCAACTTCGGCACCAACCTGTCCCTGTGGGACTGGATGTTCGGCACGCTCTACGTCACCTGCTCGACACCCGAGCCGCTGCGCTTCGGCACCGGGGAGCAGGACTCGCAACGTTACCTGACGGTCTACAGCCTGATCGTCACGCCCTTCATCGAGACCGCCCGCAAGCTCCTGGCCAAACGCCCGCGCGGGGTGGCGCCGCAAACGCCCTATTCATAAGCCGGGGCGCCCGCTATTCCTCGAAGCGACTGCTGGCATCACGATCGCGCGCGTAGCGCCTGGCGAGTGGAAACGCCGGCAACCAGGACTCGCGCCGAACAGTCCAGCTTTCGTAAGTGGGCTTGAGTTGGTCGGGGGCGTCCAGGGCGCCCAGGTTCACTTCGACTTCATCGGCCGTGCGGGCAAACACCGACGAGCCGCAGCAGGGGCAGAAAAACCGCCCGGCGTAATCGCGGGTTTCGCCCTCGATGGTCACCGCGTCCTCGGGGAAGATCGCCGAGGCATGGAACAGCGCGCCATGGTGCTTGCGGCAATCGAGGCAGTGGCACAGGCCGACCCGGTACGGGCGCCCCGCCGCCACGATCCGCACCTTGCCGCACAGGCAACCGCCGGTGAATCGTTCCATGCTGCACCTCCTCTTGAATCAAGCATTGCTGGTGGCTGGCCAAGGCCGCGTTCAGTCATGGGACGGCTGTTGCGCGGCGCCGGCCCGGCCTGGTTCTTTCGGCGCCTCACGCTGCAGCTGATTGCGCCAGACTCGATAAGCACGAATGCCAGCGCGTACCGAGGAAAACAACAATTTCTGCTCCAGCTCGCGCGCCAGGCCCGAACGCACCAGCATCCGCAGGAATGTCCCGTGCGGCCGGGCAATGCCCAGGACGATACCGCGGGCCAGCAGGGTGTCGCGCACCTCCCTGAGGGCCACGATGCCGCTGACGTCGATCGAGGTCACCGCCTCGGCGACGAACAGCACGGCACGGGGATCGGGCTCGCGCTCGACCGCTTCCAGCAGGCGCGCCTTGAAGTAGTCGGCGTTGAAAAACAGGATCGCGTCATCGAAGCGGTACACCACCAGCCCCGCCAGCGTGCGCGCCTGCGGGTATTGGCTGATATCGACCTGGCCTTCGATCCCGCGTACCCAGCCCAGCACCGCGTCGGTGGGCTGGTAGATGCTTTTGAGCAGCCGCAGGATCGCCAGCAGCACCGCGACGATGATGCCCGGCAGCACCCCCACGCCAATCACGCCCAGGGTGGTCAGCACACACAGCCAGAACTCGAAACGGCTGAGCTTGCGGATAACCCGCATCGCCTGGATGTCGATCAGCCCCCAGCCCGCCATCAACAGCACCGCCCCCAGCGCCGCCTGGGGGATCCAGGCCATGGGCGCGGTGAAGAACAGCAGGATCAGGGCAATCACCAGGGCAGCGATAATCCCCACCAACTGGCTCTTGCCCCCCACCATGCTGTTGACCGCGGTGCGCGAATCGGCGCCGCTGATGGCGAAGCCACTGGAGACCCCGGCGGCGATATTGGACACGCCCAGCGCCAGGAACTCATGGTTGGCATTGACCGTGTAGCCGTTCCTGGCGGCGAAGCTGCGGGCCGTCAGCATCGCACTGCAAAAACTCACCGTGGCGATACCCAGCGCATCGCGCAGCAGGCTTTTCAGTTCGGCCATATTGGTCTGCGGCCAGCTCAACTGCGGCATGCCCGAAGGGATCGGGCCCAGTACGGAGACGCCGTAGCTGTCCAGGCGCAGAAAGCCGACGCACAGGGTGGCGATGGCCACCGTCACCAGCGCCGCCGGCAACCTCGCAAAGCGCCGCGGCAGCCAGATCAGCAGCGCCAGGGCGCCCACGCCGATGGCCAGGGTCGGCAGATGGGTTTCGCCAAGCCGCTGCAGCATGTTCAGCAGGCTGAGAATGAAACCCTCGCCTTCGATTTTGTAGCCCAGCACCTTGCCCAGTTGCCCGGCCAGCAGGCTCAAGCCGATGCCGTTCAGATAGCCGATCAGGATGGGCCGCGAGAAAAAACTGGCAATGAACCCCGCCCGGGCGATGCCGGCGCCGATCAGCATCAGGCCGACCAGCACCGTGACAATCACAGCCAGTTGCGCCAGACGCTCGGGATCGCCCAGCGCCAGGGGCGCGATCGCCCCAGCGACCATGGCGCAGGTGGCCGCATCCGGCCCGACCATCAACTGCCGCGAACTGCCCACCAGGGCATAGACCATCATCGGCAACACGCAGGCATACAAGCCGTACTGCGGCGGCAGCCCGACAATCTGGGCGTAGGCGATGGCAATCGGGATCTGCACGGCCGCCACCGACAACCCGGCCTGCAGGTCGAACCTGAACCATTCGCGGCGGTATTGCAGGAGATTGGCCAAGCCTGGCAGCCAACGGGCGAGCAGCATGGAGGTACCTTTGATCAGGGGCTTTGACGAGGGGTATGGCGGGCGCGAAAGCTCGTGCCCTGGATGAGAGATAAGCAGAGTCGGTTTTTCTTTGCAGGCTTTTCAACAAAATATCGGCGGATCGAGCGTCCTCTGATTCGGCAGACACCGTGACAGACCGCGGCCGGTCCTCCGTCGCCAGCCCTCCCCCCAAACGACAGCACGGCTGGCAACCAATGTCCTCCCGCGGTATTGGCCCGGTAGTCGCCAGCCAATTCAGCCAATGCTCACCCTGGCCGGGTGCAAACCCGGTTCCCCTTTTCCAGGTGACCACCGCGTTAACGAGGTCAGGCCCGATGGATGCACCGCCAGGCTCTGCTCGCTACTGCTTGCTGTTCCTGGGGTCGTCCGCCGGGTTGAGGTAGGTGATCCCCCAGGGGCCCGTGCCGTGGAGCTGGAGCACGGTTTCCTGTTTTTGAGTGGCGGCGTACATCGGTGTACCGACGGGAATGATCAGGGTGTCGCCCGGGTGATAGGCCTTGGCCTTGGCCGCGTCGAAGCTGTCGCCGGTGGCGAAGTAGAAGGTGCCCGAGATCACGGTGACACGTTCGGTCACGGGATGGGTATGCACCCCGACTTTCGTGTTGGCCGGCAGCATCAGGCGCATGGTGAAGGGCTCTGGCTTTTTCAGGTCGCCTTCGATCACCGAAATCATCACCCCGGGCCCTACCGAGGGCGCGGGTGTCCATTTCAGTTCGGCGGGGGTGGCGGCAATCAACCCTGTGCCCTCGGCCAGAGCGGCAGAGGCCAGGAAGGCCGCGCCGAGCAGGGCCAGTGAAACAGCGACAGCTTTGTGGGCGCTCATCGTGATGTCCTCGCGTTTGAGAGCGGTGGGTGAATCGCAGCGGCCAACAGAGCATCAACGCAAAAGCACAGCGGCTGCGCGATCGAGTCATATAGGGTGACGATAGCCGAACGCCGATGCGCGGATATATCCATTGCGAACAGCCTTGATAGCGCACGGGTATTGCCGCACAGGCAACCGCCGGCCAATCGGCCGAGGCCCGTCGACCTGGCAAACAAGCCAAATTGCCATGTGTTTCCTTCGTTCTTTCATACGTCGCAGTTCTCACTGCCCGTTCCCCCATGCCTGGAGTTCCCCCCGATGCCTTCGCCCCGTCCCCTGCCCTCTGCCTTGCTGGGCCTGGCCCTTGTCTGTCCGGCCCTGGCCGAAGCCCAGGGCCTGGAGCTGGGACAAGTGCTGATCGGCGCCGAGGAGCGCAGCGGCGAAGACGCATCGATCGAGGAAGCCAAGGCGCGGCTGGCCCAGGTGCCCGGCGGCAGCAATGTGGTGGACCTGCGCCGTCCGCTGCAGGGCCGGGTGGCCAGCAACCAGGATGTGCTGGCGTACCAGCCGGGGGTCTATGCCCAGTCCGCGGGCAACGAGGGGGTGAAGATCTCGATCCGCGGCTCGGGCATCAATCGCGCGCCGGGCGCCCATGCCTCGGGGCTGTACACGATGCTCGACGGCCTGCCGCTGACCGGCCCCGGCGGCACGCCCTATGAGTTGCTGGAGCCGCTGTGGCTCGACCGCGTGGAAGTGCTGCGCGGCGCCAACGGTTTCGACCGCGGCGCCCTGGCCCTGGGCGGCGCCATCGACTACATCAGCCACACCGGCTACGACGCCCCGAAGTTGCAGGTGCGCTACGCCACGGGCAGCCACGGCTATCAGCAGCGCCAGGTCAGCTCCGGGCAGGTGCTGGGCGACTTCGACTACTACCTGTCCATGACCGACGCGCGCTCCGATGGCTACCAGGACCACAGCGCCAGCAAGAGCCAGGGGGTCATCGCCAACTTCGGCTATCGCTTCAACCCGAACCTGGAAACCCGCTTCTACATCCGCCATCGCCAGACCGACAACGACCTCGCCGGGCGGGTCACCCAACGCTCCATCGAGCACGACCCACGGGCGGCCAACCCGGCCTACGTGACGCGCAACGACAGCCGCGACCAGCCGGGCAGCACCTTTATCGGCAACAAGACCACCTGGTACATCGACGACGATTCGAGCCTCCAGACCGGCCTGGTCTACCACGACTACCCCATGGACCTGCGCGAAGGCCCCAACCGCCTCAAGGTGGCCTACACCGATGTCAGCGGCACCTTCGACTACAAGCGTCGCGACACCCTCTGGGGCCTGGAAAGCCACAGCACCCTGGGCCTGCGGGTGACCAAGCACCTGCCCAACTCAGGGGCCAGCGAGCGGGTGCGTATTCCCAGCGGCAACACCGCGGGTTTCGCGCCGGGCACCCACATGCGCAACTTCACCTACCAGGGTTCGGACAGCGTCCTGCATGTCGGCAATGACCTGGAGATCGCCGACGACCTGTGGCTGACCACCGGCCTGGCCGCCATCTACACTCGCCGCGAAAGCGCCGTGACCTATCCCGAAGGCGGCGGCAAGACCAGCCTCGGCGACTGGGACTATGCGCCGCGCCTGGGCCTGCGCTACCAGCTGACCCCCGACCTGCAACTGTTCGGCAACCTCAGCCGCTCGGTCGAGGCGCCGCATCCCTGGTCGCTGATCTACAGCTCCAACCTGCGCTTCCCGGCCGGCAGCGGCGCGGCCACCGGCACCCAGCGCGACCCGATCAAGTTGCAAAACCAGACCGCCACCACCCTGGAACTCGGCGGCCGTGGCGACAGCGCCATCGGCCAATGGAGCCTGGCCTGGTACTACGCCCAGGTGCGCCACGAACTGCTCTCGGTATTGCCGGACGCCAACGCCACCACGCCCTACGAACTCAACGCCAGCCCCACCGTGCACCAGGGCGTGGAAGCCAGCCTGCAGAGCACCCTGTGGTCGCGGGACGACGGCGGCCAGTTGAGCCTGCGCCAGAGCTACACCTTCAGCGACTTCCATTACCGCGACGATGAGCGCTTCGGCGACAACCGCCTGCCGGGCCTGCCGATGCACTACTACCAGGGCGAGTTGCGCTACGACTGGCCCCAGGGTTTCTTCGCCGCGCTCAACACGCAACTGGTGTCCAAGGTGGCGGTGGACTACGCCAACAGTTACTACGCCGATCCCTATGCGCTGTTTGGCGCCACCCTGGGCTACAACGCGCCCAAGGGCGACTGGCAGACCTGGCTCGACCTGCGCAACCTGACCGACCAGCACTACGCCGCCACCGTTACCCCGGGCTACGACGACAAAGGGCTGGACGCGGCGCGATCCACACCGGGGGAAGGCATGGCGATGTATGTCGGGGTGTCGTGGAGCCTGCGTTAAGGCCTGGGACGGCCAGATGTGAGCAGGCGATCCCGTTTGGCGGGCAGCATGAAGCCACCCGGGAAAGCAGCGGTATCAGCTCTCGGAGGAAACCACGGACTCGGGAGTGGATTCGGCATCCAGCTTCAAGCGGTCGGCCTTGCTGATGTATTTGGGCTTTCGCGGTGCCAGCTTGGCACTGGCCTTTTTCGCGTGAGCCTTCAGTAGCTGGTTGATTTTCTTGCGACGGTTCATGTTCTTCTGCTCGGCCGGTAAGTGTTCGAATGATATCAGCTACTGAGTGCATGACCTTGGAGCCCCTGGGCTCCCATCAGCAATAACTTTTTGTAAGTGCTATTCGACATCACCTTGCGCCGGCCGACCAAACCGCCGGTGATAGCGCCCGCAACCATAAGCTCGCCTGGGTTGCCATTGAAGTGCCCGATCAGGCCAGATGCGTGACTACTTCAGGATAAACAGGTCCCCTTCCACACTCAGATCGCCCTGTTTACGACGCGGCGCGACAGCGTCGTAAACGATTAGCAGACCTTCCCCGGCCTCCTCAGCCACGTCAAACAGACACATACCCTCGGCATGGTCGTCACCTTGCCCGAAAGGCACCTCCAGAACCCTCTCCAATTGCTCCGCAAAGACCACAAGCTCCTCATCAGATGCGAAGCCGCCACGCCAACGGAACACCGTTACCGGTCCGTCCAGGTCCATGGTCGGCCCCGCCAGAATCAACAGATCGTCGCCGCTGACGCACAGGTCTCGCACCCCCAGGCCATTGAGCGCGAAGAAGTGCTTGCGGTAGCGGCGCCCCTGCGGCCCGATCTTCTTGAGCACCAAGGTTTCGCTGGGGTCGTCATTGAGTTCAGGCTCGATCTCCAGCAGCACGGCCCATCCGCGCAGGACCGGCCCACGCAACCCCAACAACAGCCGCGAGCCAATGACCGCCATCCCTTCGATATCGAAACCGTTGTCTTTACCCGGGATGGGCAGGAAGTCCCGTAACTGATCGTCTTTGGCAATTTCCCAGGTCAAGTCGTTGCCAAGCGCGTTGCCACGCAGCTGCGCCGCCGTACGCCCATCGGCATCCACCGCCCTGGCAAGTTCATAGCTGTCGCTCTGCCGTACTACCGGAATGCGGGCCAACAAAAAGCGATTGCCGTCTGCCTCTACCGTCGATAGCCGCTTGATGTTCTTTTGCGCCGGCTTGTCGGGCTCGGCCTTCCTGCGCTTGAGGCTATGGGAGCCCACCACCCAGAGGTAACCATCGTCATAGGCCAACCCCTCGATATCGATCTCGGTGTCTGGCTCCGGTATGGGCAGGTCCAGGTATTCCATGAGCGAGAACGATTGGTGCTCAGCGCAGATCACCGCGCCGCCTGGTGCAGCGCCCTGGATTTTCAGACGCTCCAGGCTTGTGGCTTCATCGTTGGCCACCCACAGTGTGTCGCCAATCCGCTGAGCGACCGAAAGGCCATCGCGCAACGCTGCAAACGCCGGGGCAAAGCTCAGTATCACCACATTGATTCGTTCGCTCATGAGCACTCTCCTGCCAGACGGGGTGAAGCGAACAGGCTGTTGTCGAGGCTAGTGGCTAGCCAACGACAAGCAAGATTATTGTCTAGCACGTTTTTTCACAGGCGCTAGAGCGCTGTTGTTCACCTTGAGAAGCTGGCCGCACGTGAAAAGGCGCGCTTTGGCGATCGCATCGCACCCGGTGGCGATATGCATGACATACACGTGGTCTTTCGCGAATGGGCTTCGCAATATGACAACCCGGATTTCTCCGGACGCACAGGGCGCGACACGAGGCGGGGCGGGGCGGGGCGGGGCGGGGATAGCGGAGCAAACAGCGCAGGTTTTGCGCGTTGACGGGGCGAGTATTGTTGAAGATATGGCCGCGCACCCCCTTCACTCCGTGATGCGATCATGTTGCTTCGGGTCGTTTACAGACCTTCGCATCAAGCTGCAATCGGCCCAAGAACTGCTACACGCCTTCAAGACGAGGACAGAAAGTTCAACTCCAACCTGCTGATCGAAGACCTGACAAAACAGGTGAACAACCCAATCGACACTGTGACCGGGCATCTCGGTAATCAATGACTATGCTTTGACCTAATGTGCAAACCGCTCCGACCGGTAATCCATAGCGCTGTTCTACCAGCCAACACCAGAAAAACAGGCCCATGAAACCGATGCCCTCCCTTGCCGTTGTTGCCCTTGCCTCAATCATGGCCCATGCAGCCGAGGTGCCGTTGGGTAGCCGTTCCCTGGAAGGTCACATCATTACGCGGGTGCTGGCCGTTGATCCGGTGAATCATCAAGTCACCATAGAAGACACCAACAAAAGCCCGGTATCCATCCAGCTCACGGAAAAAGCCAAGGCCCTGGGCAACCTGAAGGTCGGCGACAAGGTCGATATCCACGTTGTTCGCTCAGTCGCCTATGTGCTCGACACGAATGTCGAAGCTGCACCAGGGGTTAGCGACGAATCAATGACTATCCGTGCCACACAGGACAATCCTGACCCAGGTGGCGAGGCGGTTCGCAAGGTCAAGGTCACGTCAAAGATCACTCGCATTGACTTGGAAAAGCATGAAGTGACCTTGCTACCTCCAGAGGGCGAACTGACCGTCCTGAAGGTCGAGGACCCACAGCTTCAGGCCCGAATGAAGAAGCTCCAGGTGGGTCAGACGATCAACGCCATTTACACCGAGGTAATGAAAGTCAAAACCTCGCGCTGATATGGCTGACAAGCAGAGACCTTGATGAAGGCTACTCCGGACGCTTGGATATGACAGAACTATTGAATGCTATAGCGCTGGGACTACTGGCCTTGCTACCCCTGATCAATCCGCCTACAACAGTGGCTTTATTTATTGCCCTGAGCAAAGGCCTTAGCCAAAAAGAAAAAAACAAACAGGCGCTTTCGACTTCGCTTTATGTCTTTCTTATCATGGCACTTACCTATTACGTAGGTGAGTTTGTTATGGACGCCTTTAACATTTCCATTCCGGGCTTGCGCATGGCAGGCGGTGGTATTCTCATAATAATGGGCTTGAAGATGCTCTTCCCGCAGCCTGTCCATGTTTCTCCTGTCGTCAACAGCGCAAAGGAACAGGCCAGTTTTGCCTTCATTCCGCTGGCCATGCCCAGTACTGCCGGGCCAGGAACGATCGCGATGATTATCAGCTCCTCCGCGACCATTAAACACAGCACGTTATTTCCAACCTGGGTTCTATTAACCGCGCCTCCATTAATCTTCTTGTTTACTTCCATTATTCTCTGGATCTGCTTACGCAGTTCAGGCCCCATAATGAAACTAACAGGGGAGTCAGGCATTGATGCAATATCACGCTTGATGGGTTTTCTACTCGTATGTATGGGGGCTCAGTTCGCCATAAATGGGTCGATAGAAATAGTACAAACCATCATTGACAATAATTTTCATTTACCCCGCCCTCAATAATTCAATCTCCACGCTGCGGGAGGCTAAAGCATGGGTGTCTGCTACCCTTTAGCGGAGTCATCGAGGTCGGCCGTTCTCACTCCCTGACATTGATCCAGTCCTCTCAAGCCTGCCTGACCACATGAGGTGGGGCGATGCGCATTTCATTACTTTACGCGGTGTCAGCTGTACTGGTTCTAAGTGGGTTTTCTTGCCTGGCGCAAACCCAGAATGCGCCTGCAAACGCTGCGGCTACAGCGCCCCTGACGGCACCGGCCAAAGATGTCGTGTTCACCCAAGAGCAGCTGGATCAGATGCTGGCTCCCATTGCGCTATACCCGGATCCACTGTTGGCACAGGTATTGATGGCCAGTACCTACCCCGGGGAAATCGCCGAGGCGGTCACCTGGTCCAAAGCGCATCCGGGCGCCAAGGGCGATGATGCGGTCAAACAAGTGTCGAGCCAGACCTGGGACCCGAGCGTACAGGCGCTGGTTGCCTTCCCACAGGTCCTGGCAACACTGGGACAAGACCCGGTCTGGGTACAGCGTCTGGGCGATGCCTTTCTGGCGCAACCCGACGATGTCATGGACGGCGTGCAACGCTTGCGGCATCAGGCGCAAGCAGCAGGCAACCTGCAGAGCAACCAATATCAGAACGTGACGGTTCAGGCTGCACCGGCACCGGCAGCCCCTGCCCCTGCCCCTGCCCCTGCCCCTGCCCCTGCCAACAGCTCCACTACCATCGTCATCGAGCCTGCCGACCCGCAAGTGGTCTACGTCCCCACGTACAATCCGACCACTACCTATGGCACCTGGGCCTACCCTGCTTCGCCGCCCGTCTACTATCCACCGCCCCCCGCCTATTACCCCGGATCGGCCTTGATGGCCGGGCTGGCGTTCGGGACCGGCGTGGCGATCGTCGCCTCGCTGTGGGGCGACTGTGACTGGGACAACAACGACATCGACATCGACGTCGACCGCTACAACAACATCAATCGCAACACCCAGATCAACAGGAACCAGAACAAGTGGCAGCACAACTCCCTTCATCGCGATGGCGTTCCCTATCGAGACAGCAGGAGCCGTGAACAGTACGGTCGACAACTGGACGGTGCCAATCAGCGTGAGGCCTTTCGAGGGGATAATGCCCAACGCGCCCAGGCGCGTGAAAAAGCCCGCAGTTCAATGGACAGGCACGGTATCGAACGACCAGCCACCACTAACCTCCAGGCCCGTGATCAAGCGCGCAGAGCGCAGGTCGATAATCGCATGCAAGCCGGGGCAGACAGACCGAGAGCCTCTGACAGGAACCAAGGTACTGACAGAAACATCCGGGAAAATCAGCAGCCCAGACAACAGAACGCTCAGACGAATCAGCGCCGCCAGGAACTCTCCCAAACACGCCAGGGAACGCCAAAACGCCCGACCGCCAGCCCCGGCAGTGCACGCAATAATGCTTTTGCCGGCGCGCGCTCGCCGTCCCAGTCCAACGCCCAGGCCCTCCGTGGCCGAACCAGCCAGGCATCCGCCACGCGCCCCAGTGCTGCGCGATCCGCCGGCCATCAGATCAGCAGGCCGTCCGGTGCCTCCATGCGACAAAGAGGGGGGGGCCGGCGTTGAACACACTTCCTCGAGTGAAAGCATTCATGGGCTCGCTCCCTCGTCTCCTGATGATCAGCGCCAGCCTGGCATGGTCATGCACGGCTATGGCACAGCAGGCATTTCCAACCCCGGAACAGGCCGCTCAGGCGTTCGTCGAAGCCCTGGGCACACAACAGGCCGATCAGGCACGCCTGATGCAGCTGCTGGGTGAAGACTGGCGCAGTTTCATCCCGCGAGGTGGCGTCCAGCGCAGTGACGTGGATGCGTTTTTGAAGCTCTACCGCGAGCGACATTCCATCGAAAAAACCAGTGACCGCAACGCTGTCCTGTCGGTCGGCAGTGACCACTGGACACTGCCGATACCCCTGGTAAAAGCCGAAAAGGGTTGGCGCTTCGACATCAAGGCCGGTAGCGCCGAAATCCGTATGCGGCGAATCGGCAGCAACGAACTGGCCGCGGTGCAATCGGTGCTGACCTATCACGACGCCCAGATGGACTATGCATCAGTGGATCATGACGGTGACGGCGCCCTCGAATATGCGCAGAAAATCTTCAGCACTCCCGGCAAGCACGACGGACTCTATTGGGCGGATGACGATAGCGGTCAACTCAGCCCCTTGGGTCCGCTGTTCGGCAATGCCATCGCCGATGAAGATTGGCATGGCTACCACTTCCGCATCCTCGAGGGACAAGGTCCCTCGGCACCGGGTGGCGCCTACAGCTACCTCATCGGTGACAAGATGAGCCGTGGCTTTGCCCTCATCGCCTGGCCGGCGAAATACGAGGACACCGGGGTGATGAGTTTCATGATCAGCCATGAGGGCCAAGTGTTCGAGAAAGACCTGGGACCCGAGGGTTATAAATTGGCGCAGTCGATGAAGCGGTTCGATCCCGATGACAGCTGGCAGGAGGTCACCCTGGATCAGAAGCCGTAACAGTTGCCTGGCTTCAATCACCCGTCAGCGGATCGTAGAGGGCATGCTTCGCCTCTCATTTCAACAGGCGGTAATCGGCTGTGGATTCAACCGGTCGAAGAGACGGATGCTTTGCTGCCCAAGCGGATGAGTTCATTGGAGAAACACAGGCCGACGATGATCAGTGCCGCGCCCGCGTACAGGCTTTCGCGCGGTACTTCATTGAGCACCACAAATGCCAGCAGCGCAGCGAACAGTGGCTCGGTCAGCTCCAGCGCTTGCACTTGGGATGGCTTGAGATACTCGATGGCCTTGGTGGTGCAGAAGAAGCCCAGGATTGTCGGCAGCGTGGCCAGCGCCAGCAGCGCGGCGATCACCAGCGGCGACAACTCGCCCATCGCGAAACCGTCGGCCGCCGCCGGCATCAGCAGGTACAGGCTGCCAAAGAACAACAATTGTCGAGTGAAGTGCAGCCCCCCCGACACCCCCATACGCTTCATGGCAACCGAAAAGGCCCCATAGCCGCAGCCGGCCATGGAGGCGAGCGCAGCACCTTGCAGGGTAAAGCCCTGCTGCAGGTCGCCGCCGAAGATCACCGAGATCCCAGCGATAGCCAGTGCGGCGCCAACGGTAGCGTTCGCGGTGATGGCATCCTTGAGGAAAATGCGCCCCAGAATGATCGAGGAAATTGAGGCACTGGCCATCAGCACCACCACCACACCTGCCGCAGCGTAATGTTGATAGGCGGACGTTTCGAAATAGAACAGCACAAAGATGCCAAGGAATGCGCAGATAGCCGCCTGAGTCCATTGGGTCGACGCCGCCGGGCGCTTGAGGAAAAACAGTAGGATCGAGAGAAGCACGCAACCCAGTAGGGTCTTGATGACAGCGACACTGCTGGCGGTGAAACCATTACTCATTAGTACTTTGCTGAGTACACCGATCGTTGCGTTCAGTGCCGCAGCGGAGAGTGCAAATATGACGCCTTTGCTGAAAGTGGATTGCATTGATGACGATCCCTGTCGCTGAATGGTCGTTCGATAGAATGCCGCCCTACATCGACGGCGCAAAGTTTGAGGATACGAAGATCCCACCAACACTTACCTTAGGAAAGTCCATTTAATCGGGACTAACGACTTTGTCGCCCCCAAGGAAGAAGTCAGAGGGCCTGGCCCTTGGCTAGGCAATATGAGTTGACGAACGTCGCAGTGTGCTGCAAGGACTGGCGTATATCCGGTTTGGCTATTCCATGCCTGTTGGCAAATTGCTCGACCGCCGCTGTATCAAAACGAGTGGTCTGGATAAAGTCCAAGGCCTCGGGTTTTGTATTCAAAAGCCGCGCGACGGGGGGAATACTCAGTAGCCACTTCAGCAAGCGGAGTGGAATGTAATGCTTGGGAGCCTTTAAACCCAAAGGTTGTGCCGCCTGTACCAGCAGTTCTCGCAAGTTGGGAGTCTGGTCATCAAGCGCCAGCAGTTCCTGGCCCGCCATGGCAGGATCAAAAGCACAGACCGCCACCAGCTCAACCAGGTAATCCACGGTGACCAGTGGCAGCCAGTGCTCGGCGGTACCGGGCACTGCAGTCAGCTTTCCCTGCACAAGGTTGCGGATCAGCTCCACCAGCGGCTGACCGTCAAGGATATGCCCCGTGCGGCTGTGGCCACAGACCGTCGCGGGGTGGACAACGGTAATCTCCCCGCCCTTGGCGGACATGACCTCCAGGGTCGCAAAATGCGCCTCCAGCTTGCTCCCCTCGTAACCACCGACCTGTCGGTAGACGGCAGGCCAATTCGTCAGCTCCGGATAACGCGGATCAATTCCGATGCGTTGCAGATGTTCATGATTTTTCAGCATGTAGCCGCCGATCATCACTAATCGGCTTTTTTGCTCAGCCGCCAACCGCGCCACGCGCTTTGCCCCTTCCACATTCACCGCACGAGAATGCTCCACTGAAAGCCCCCATGCGAAGTGGGCGCCCAGGTGGAATATGACTCTGGCATGCCTTAGCACTTCCCGGTCAGCAAGACTCAGCCCGAGGTTGTCCCGTTCCAGATCGCCAGCTACGGCAAATACCCGGGTTGCGCACCCTCCCAAATTGTCGACTTGCTCCCGCAGTGCAGCTAGTCGCTCCGGGCGACGCATCAACACCCGAATGGTGTGACCTTTTGCACTCAGGTACGCCACCAGATGTTGACCGATGAAGCCGGTACCCCCCGTGACAAAGCACTCCACGCTCATTTCCCTGTTCCTTGTTTAAGGTGAGAAATCAAGCGTAAACTATCGACCCAACTCTACAGTCAAGCGGTGTTTTCATGAAAATCGGCGAACTCGAGGCCCGCAGCGGCGCCAGCCGCCATACGCTGCGTTACTACGAGCAAATCGGCCTGATCTCACCGCTGCGGCAAACTAACAACTATCGCATTTACACAGAGCAGACTCTGCAGGATCTGGACTTTATCCAGCGTGCGCAGAGCATGGGGTTTGCCCTGGGGGAAATAGGCGAGATTCTGGATGCGCAGCGGAACAAGCTGATCGATTGTGCTGACGGCGCCAAGCTGATTGAAAAGAAGATGGCAGAAATCAAACAGAAAATTACTAACCTCCAAGGCATTTATCGGTATCTGGATCAAGAGCGTGCAAACCTCGAAGCCAGCGCTGCCAGGCAACTTGAGCTTCAGCAGCTGAACAACTCTTCCAACTGAACTTCCAGTTTCAAGCATCCGCTGTCTCTACGAATTCCAGGTTGACTCAGAGCCCTCTCGCCTCACGCAAATCCTGGACCACGCTCAAGCCAGCAACTCGCTGATCCACCGGGTCTGCCGGGCGATGTCCTGGACCTTCTCCTCGGGCACGGCCTGCCGTGCCCGGGCGAAGTGGGCCAGGGTCTTCTGTTTCAGGCGCAGCATGCGTTGCCACTTGGCCAGGAAGGCCGGGCTGCGGGCCTGCAGTTGCAGTGGGCCGAAGTACAGTTCCTCGGCGGTGTAGCTCACCGGCCCGGCGCGCTCGGCGACGATGATTTCGTAGAAAAAGCGGTTTTCCCGCAGCACTTCCTCGCAGAGGATGCGGTAGCCATGCTCCATCAGCCATTGGCGCAGGGGTTGCTCGCCGCCGTTGGGCTGCAGGATCAGGCGTTCCTTGCCATTCAGGCGCGCCTTGCCGCTGTCGAGGATGTCGCGAATGGTCTCGCCGCCCATGCCGCAAATGCTGATCGCCGTGATCCCGTCTTCCGGCTCGATCGCCGCCAGGCCGTTGGCCAGGCGCACGCTGATGGCCGAATCCAGGGCGTTTTCGCGCACGCTGCGCTGGGCCGCGTGGAACGGCGTCAATGCCACCTCGCCGGCCACCGCCGCGGCGATAAGGCCACGGCGCAGCAATGCCACCGGCAGATAACCGTGATCCGAGCCGATATCGGCCAGGCGCGCACCCGCTGGCACATGCGCCGCCACACGCTCCAGGCGCATGGACAATGTCTGTTGGTTCAACTGCCGCCCCTTTTCACCACGAACGTCCGGCGCCTGTGGCCGGATCGGGGCGCGATTCTGTCGGGCAATGCCGCGCATTTCAAATTTATGCGACCAGGGCCAGGGTTCGCGCCGTCCTGCCGCTCGCGTATCGGCGCCAAGGCAAGCCGGGGCATGAGCCGCTTTTGCCTCGATCTTTGCAGAGCCCGGGAAGCGGGAATGGGACTCTGCCCATCCCCTGTGTATCGCACTGTATCTACCGCCCTCCCCAGTACACACGCTTGCACCCGCCCCAGGATTCGGACACAGGCCAGATACGTCGCGGCCGTCAAATGCAACCCAGGTTGAAGGGGATCAGCCAGGTCCCCCGCCCCACGGCTTGCAATCCAATGGAGAGATCAGCATGAAGATGACACTGCGCAACCACACCATCGGCGCGTCGATCCTGGCCCTCAGCCTGTTCGGCCTCCTCGGCACGGCCCAGGCGCAGACGCCCGCAGCGGCGCAACCCGACGCGGGCAGCGGCACCACTTATGCCGCCCCTTCGCCGTTCGGCCCGCTGAAGCATGTCAACGCCGGGCTGCTGGACGTGGCCTACGCCGAAACCGGCCCCGCCGACGGCCCGGTGGTGATTCTGCTGCACGGCTGGCCGTACGACATTCACAGTTATGACGAGGTCGCGCCCTTGCTGGCGGCCAAGGGTTACCGGGTACTGATGCCCTATGCCCGCGGCTACGGCGATACCCGTTTCCTGTCGGCGAAAACCCTGCGCAATGGCCAGCCGGCCGCATTGGCCAGCGACGTCATCGATTTCATGGATGCACTGAAGATCAAGCAAGCGGTGCTCGGCGGTTATGACTGGGGCGCGCGTTCGGCGGACATCGTCTCGGCGCTGTGGCCGGAGCGGGTCAAGGCGCTGGTGTCGGTCAGCGGCTACCTGATCGGCAACCAGGCGGCCGGGCAGAACCCGCTGCAGCCCAAGGCGGAATTGCAGTGGTGGTACCAGTTCTATTTCGCCACCGAGCGCGGTCGCGCCGGCTATGAGAAAAACACCCACGACTTCGCCAAGCTGATCTGGCAGCTGGCCTCGCCGCAATGGAAGTTCGACGACGCCACCTTCGAGCGCAGCGCCAAGGCCCTGGACAACCCCGACCATGTCGACATCACGGTGTTCAACTACCGCTGGCGCCTGGGGCTGGTTCAAGGCGAAAGCCGCTACGCCGCGCTGGAGCAGAAACTGGCCACGGCACCGGCCATCGGCGTACCGACCATCACCCTGGAAGGCGATGCCAACGGCGCGCCGCACCCGAACCCCGCGGACTACGCCAAGCGTTTCACCGGCAAATACCAGTTCCGCCTGATCAGCGGCGGCATCGGCCACAACCTGCCGCAGGAAGACCCGCGGGCGTTCGCCCAGGCGGTGATCGATGCGGATCGTCTTTGAGGCTGGCCTGACCGTCCTCAGCGTCAGGGCATGCCCTGGAAAAACCAACCCGGCGACAGGAGGGCCGTGGGTCCTCCTGTCGCCGGCGAGGGGTCAAACCGTGACGATCATGCAGCCGATCGCGCCGGACTCATGGTAGATGGCATGGCCGTTGTTCTGCCCAGTGAACCCGCGCAACGAGTGTTTGGCCACGTCGCTGTAGGCCAGGGAAACCACCCAGCGGGCATCGACCGGCTCGGTGTATTTGGCAATCTTCTCGATGTCCTTGCGGGTTTCCGCCAACAGCTTGTTGCCGGCATTGGTAGCGCTTTCGACTTTCACTTCGATGGCATAACTCTCGACGTTGTGCCGGGCCAGCACGTCGAGGTGCAAGGCCTGGTTCGGCGGTGGGTAAGGCACTTCGCGAGCGACCCCCAGGTGCGCTGCGCGCAGCAGCATCAGAAACTCGACCTGGAACCAGACTTCCCAGGCCGCGCCGGTACTGATGGCGGCCTCGATGCGCGAGTGGTCGCTGAGGATGAGGTGGCTGAGTTCGGTGTTGTTCATCGTGCGTTCCCTCTGTTGGATGGTAGAGAGAGGAACGAATCGACGGCGCTGCTGTGAATAATGAGCGCGAGGCCGGCATGCCTGCACATGCCGGCCTCACGGTTTTACTTCCTGATGGAAACGATAGTGGCCGCGCCGCCTTCCAGGTGGAATACGAAGGTCACCCGGTCGCCGATCGCCAGCCCTTGCAGCTGCTGCGCAGTCGCGGCAAAGGCCATGGTCATCGGCGGCCATTGCACGGCGGGGACGGCGCCGTGGGCGATGGTCACCCGCTGCTTCGCGGTATCGATGGCCTTGATCGTGCCCTCGGCAGTGGCCTGTCGAGCCTGCCGGGCTTCCTGCTTCATCGGCATGCCGTTCATGTTCATGTCGTCCATTTTCATGCCGGGCATGTCCTGCGCGTAGGCGGCGAGGGACAGCGTGGCCAGGGTGCCAGTGAATGCGATCTGGATCAGTTTCATAGGTTTTTTCCTTGAGTGTGGGAGACAACAGGAAGGTGCCGGCGGCGCATCAGGCGATAGGCCGCCGGGATGACGAACAGCGACAGCAAGGGCGCGGTGAGCATGCCGCCGACCATGGGCGCGGCGATGCGGCTCATCACTTCGCTGCCGGTGCCGCTGTCCAGCAGGATCGGCAACAGGCCAGCGATGATCACCGCCACGGTCATGGCCTTGGGGCGCACACGCTGCACCGCGCCTTCGCGAATCGCCGCGAGCAGCCCGCGCTCGCTGCCCTCGCCGGACTCCTGGCGTTCGGCCCAGGCGTTCTTCAGGTACAGCAGCATGATCACGCCGAACTCGGCGGACACCCCGGCCAGGGCGATAAAACCGACGCCGGTGGCCACCGACAGGTTGAACCCCAGCCAGTAGAGAAACCACGCCCCGCCCGTGAGGGCGAACGGCAGCGTGGCCATGATCAGCAAGGCCTCGTCGAAGCGGGCGAAGGTCAGGTACAGCAGCACGAAGATGATCAGCAAGGTGGCCGGCACCAGCCACGCGAGCCGGGCATTGGCCCGTTCGAGAAACTCGAACTGCCCGGAGTAGCCCAGGCTCATGCCCGGCTGCAAGCGCACCTGCTCGCTGACCGCCCGGCGCAGGTCGGCGACCACCGAGGCGAGATCCCGCCCCCGCACATCGACATACACCCAGCCCGAAGGCCGGGCGTTTTCGCTCTTGAGCATCGGCGGACCCTCGCTGACCCTGACCCTGGCCACGGTGCCGAGGGTGATCTGGCTGCCCAGCGGGGTGTAGATCGGCAACTGCTCCAGGGCCCCCAGCGAGTCCCGCCAGTCCCGGGGGTACCGCAGGCTGATCGGGAAGCGGGCCAGCCCTTCGATGGTCTCGCCGATGTTTTCCCCGCCGATGGCGCCGCTGACGATCGACTGCACATCGGCGATGTTCAGGCCGTAGCGCGCGGCCGCCTGGCGGTCGATATCCACGTCGATGTAACGCCCCCCCGTCAGGCGTTCGGCCAGCGCCGAACTGACCCCGGGCACGCCCCTGGCCACTCGCTCGACGGCCTGGGTCACGGCATCGATCTGCCGCAGGTCGCTGCCGGCCACCTTGACCCCGATCGGGCTCTTGATGCCGGTGGCGAGCATGTCCACGCGGTTGCGAATCGGCGGAATCCAGATATTGGTCAGCCCCGGGACCCGCACCACCCGGTCCAGCTCGGCCACCAGTTTTTCCGCGGTCATGCCGGGGCGCCACTGCTCATGGGGCTTGAACCGGATGATGGTTTCGAACATCTCCAGGGGCGCCGGATCGGTGGCGGTTTCCGCGCGGCCAGCCTTGCCGAACACATGTTCGACCTCGGGCACGCTCTTGATCAGCCGGTCGGTCTGTTGCAGCAGCTGCGCCGCCTTCTGCGCCGACAGCCCCGGCAGCGCCGAAGGCATGTACAGCAGGTCGCCCTCGTCCAGCGGCGGCAGGAACTCGCCCCCCAGGCGCGAGAGCGGCCATAGCGCGCTGAGGAACACCAGCAAGGCCAGCAGCAAGGTCGCCCTGGGCCTTTGCAATACCGCGTCCAGGGCCGGTTGATAGAGGCGGATCAACCCACGGTTCAGCGGGTTCTGCTGCTCGTTGGGAATCCGCCCGCGAATCCAGTAGCCCATCAACACCGGCACCAGGGTCACCGACAGCCCCGCCGCCGCGGCCATGGCATAGGTCTTGGTGAACGCCAGCGGACCAAACAACCGCCCTTCCTGGGCCTCCAGGGTGAACACCGGGATGAACGACAGGGTGATGATCAACAGGCAGAAGAACAGCGCCGGCCCGACCTCGGTCGCCGCCGCGGTGATCACCTGCCAGCGCTGCTCGCCCTGCAGGGTGTGCCCGGGATGGGCCTGGTGCCAGGCCTCGAGTTTCTTGTGGGCGTTCTCGATCATCACCACCGCCGCGTCGACCATGGCCCCGACCGCGATGGCAATGCCGCCCAGGGACATGATGTTGGCGTTGAGCCCCTGCTGGCGCATCACCACAAAGGCGATCAACACGCCGATCGGCAAGGAGATGATCGCCACCAGGGAAGAGCGCAGGTGCCAGAGGAAGATCCCGCACACCAGGGCGACGACGATGAACTCCTCCAGCAGCTTGTGGCCAAGGTTGCTCACCGCACGGTCGATCAGCTGGCTGCGGTCGTAGGTGGTGACGATTTCCACGCCGGCCGGCAGGCTGCGCTTGAGCTCTTCGAGGCGGGTCTTCACCGCGGCGATGGTTTCCCGGGCGTTCTTGCCACTGCGCAGAATCACCACGCCGCCCACAGCCTCACCCTCGCCGTCCAGTTCGCCGATGCCACGGCGCATTTCCGGGCCGAGCTGGACAGTCGCAACCTCGCCCAGGGTCACCGGCACCCCGCCCGCCCCGAGCTTGAGCGGGATCGCGCGGAAGTCAGCGAGGCTCTTCAGGTAGCCGGAAGCCCGCACCATGAACTCCGTCTCCGCCATCTCCAGCACCGCGCCACCGGTTTCCTGGTTGGCCTTGCCGATCGCCGCGCCGACCTCGGCCTGGGTGATACCGAGGCTGGCCAGTTTCAGCGGGTCGAGTTGCACCTGGTACTGCTTGACCATGCCGCCCACGGTGGCGACTTCAGCGACGTTCGGCAGGGTCTTGAGCTCGAACTTGAGGAACCAGTCTTGCAGGGCGCGCAGTTGCGCCAGGTCATGCCCGCCGCTGCGGTCCACCAGGGCGTACTGGAAAATCCAGCCAACCCCGGTGGCATCCGGCCCCAACGCCGGCTTGGCGCTGGCCGGCAGGCGGCTCTGGACCTGGCTCAGGTACTCCAGCACCCGCGAGCGGGCCCAGTACAGGTCGGTGCCGTCCTCGAACAGCACGTAGACAAAGCTGTCGCCGAAGAACGAATAGCCGCGCACGGTCTTGGCCCCGGGCACCGAGAGCATGGTGGTGGCCAGCGGATAGGTCACCTGGTTCTCGACGATCTGCGGCGCCTGCCCCGCATAGGGCGTGCGGATGATCACCTGCACATCCGACAGGTCCGGCAGCGCGTCAACCGGCGTGCTCTGTACCGACCAGACACCCCAGGCGCTGACGAACAGGGTCGCCAGCAACACCAGAAAACGGTTGGCCACCGACCAACGAATCACGGCCGCGATCATGGCTGGCTCCCCGTTTTATCCAGGCGTTGGACCCGCAGCTCATTGCCGCTCTGGCTCAGCGCCACCCGCACCTTGTCGCCCACCTTGAGGCCCTGCATCAGGCCGGGATTGGCCAGAGGAAAGGTCATGGTCATGGCCGGCATGCCCAGGCTCTTGAAGGGACCATGAGCGAGCGTGACTTCCTGACTGTCGATGACCAGGATCTGCCCTTCGGCTTCATGCAGGACCGCTGCGGGCTCTGCCAACGAAGCGGCGACAATGCCCTTGAGGCTGGCTTCCGAATCCAACAGGAACTGCCCGGACGCCACCACCTGCTGCCCCTCCTCCAGGCCTTGCAAGATCGCCGTCTGGCCAGCGTTGTCCGGCCCTGGCTGCACCTCCACCGGGCGGTAGCGCCCCCCGTCTTCGGCGAGCATCACCAGGGCCCGGCGGCCGGTGCGAATCACCGCCTCGCTGGGCACCCACAGCAGAGGTTGCCGGGTCGAACGCTTGAGGCTGACCTGGGCGCTCATGCCCGGCCGCAGCCGACCTTGCGGGTTAGGCAACTCGACCCGCACCCGCAGCGTGCGGCTATCGGCATTGGCCTCTGGAAGGATCGCGTCGACCTTGCCCGCGAACACCTCCCCGGGAAAAGCCGGCAAACGAGCCTCGGCCACCTGCCCGCTGACCAGCGAGCCGGCCTGCGACTCCGGAACCGCCACCGCCAGCCAGACGCTGTTCAAGCCGTTGACCCGGGCCAGGGTCTCGCCGGCGGCCAGGGTCATGCCCTGGCGGACATTCAACTCTTGCAGCACACCGCCGATGGGGCTGCTCAGGGTCAGGTTCGGCTGGACCTTGCCACTGCGCTCGACCTGGGCGATCAAGGCCGTCGGCATGCCGCTGAGGCGCAATCGCTGGCGGGCGGCCGCCAGCAGGCCGGCATCGCCACTGGCCTTGAGGGCGAGAAATTCTTCCTGGGCCGCCGCCCACTCCGGCACCAGGATATCCGCCAGGGCCGCGTTGGCCTTGAGCAAATCCCCCGGGGCCCGGGCATACACCCGTTCGACAAAACCCGCGGTCCGCGGCTGAACGACCGCCACCTCGCGCTCGTTGAACACCAGCACCCCGACCGCATCGACGCTGCTGGCCAACACCCCGCGCGTGACGCTGGCCAGGCGCAGGCCGAGGTTCTGGGTCAGGCTCGGGTCGATGCGCACCGCCATGCTATCCCCCTCTCCCCCCTGACCCTCGGCGTACCGTGGGACCAACTGCATGTCCATAAAGGGCGACTTGCCCGGCTTGTCGAACTTCTGCTGCGGGTACATCGGGTCGTACCAATACAGCGCCTTGGGCTCGGCCGATGCCTGCTGCCCAACCGCCACCGCCGGCGCTTCGCCGCTGCGCGGCTGGGCCAGCCAGTAACCACCCGCGACTCCCAGGGCCAGCGAGACGCCGACCACCGAAGCGACTTTCCAGATCGGCGAATTCATTGCGCACTCTCCCCATAGGCGAAGTACAGGCGCGCGTTGGTCAGGGCACGCTGCTCCTCGACGTCGATCTGCTTGAGGCGGGCTTCGATCAGTTCGCGGCGGGCGGCGACCACCGCCGCCAGGTCGCCCTTGCCGGCGCGATAGCTGGCCAGGCTCAGGTCGACCTTCTCCCGGGCCAGCGGCACCAGGCTTTGCTGGTTGCGGCGCACCGCGCGATCCAGGCGCTCATAGTCGGCCAACTGCGCTTCCAACTGCTGGGCATGCTCCCGGGACAGGGCTTCGCGTTCGGCCTCCAGCTGGCTCAGCTCGGCCTGCCGGGCGGCGATCCTGGGGTTCTGGCGCGAGCCGGGAAACAACGGCAGGTCCCAGGAAAACTGCACGCTGACCATATCGCCGAACTCCCGGCCACGGCGCTGGTAGTCCAGCTCCCAGCTCCAGTCCGACTGCTTGTCGGCCTCGGCCTCATGCACCCTGGCTTGCGCCTCGCGGGTCATGGGCGCGAACGCCGCCAGTTCGGGGTGGTGTTGCAGCTTGTGCACGTAGCCTGCGCTGTCCACCGGCCACTCGGGCAGACGTCCCACGGGCCGGTCGTTGGCGGCAGCGCCGATCCAGCGCTTGAGCGCGGCCCGGGCCTGGGCCCGCTGGCTGATCAGTTCGTCCTCGCGCTCGGCCAGTTGCGCGGCTTCCTGGCGAGGCGTCACCGCATCCGCCGGTAACCCGCGGCCACCGGCGATCTGTGCGCGCACGGTGGCGCCCAGCAGGCGGTTTTCCTCGTAGAAGTCCTGGAGCAGCGCCGCCTTGCGCTCCACCGAATAGCTGCCGATCCAGGCCAGGGCCGTGGCCTGGCGCACGTTCAGCAGCTCCACCCGACGCTCGGCGGCGGCCCGCTCGACCGCTCCGGCGGCGACTTCGACGCGGGCCTTGCGCTTGTCGCTGTTGGGCATTTCCTGGCGGATCCCGACCATCTGCATGGTCATGAAATCCTGGTCGAGGCGCCAGCGATCCGGGCCGCCAATGGGGTAGTTCTGCACCCCCAGCAACAGCTTGGGGTCGGGCAGCTCGCCGGCGGGGATGGCCGCGCTGCTGGCGGCCTGGATTTTCGCGTCCTGGGCGCTCAGCGACGGCGCGTTGTTCTCGGCCAGGCGCAACGCCTCATCGAGGGTCAAGGCGCCAGCGAGGCTCGGCCACACCAGCACGCCCGCCGCCAGGCCGACCACGAGGGACCAGCCGGTGCAATAGCACTTGGGGTTCATGTTGACGATTCCTGTGATGAATCCCTGCGCGACTCTTCAGACATGCGCGCAGATATGCCATCGCCTCAATAGGCGATGGGACTCAGTGTGGTACAGGAATCAGGCCCGGGGCGGTCGCCACACCCCGGAAGGGCTTTGCGCGGGCAAAAAATAGCTGGAGAAAGACAGGACAACCGGGTGGCTCAGGGTCACGGCAGGCTTGACGATCGAGACTTGCAGCATGCCGCCGGTCTTGCATTCCTGGCCCGGCTTGCAGGGTTTGCCGTGCTCGGCCGGGCTTTTCATGTCGTTGCAGCAGTCCATGCCCATGTCGTCCATCATCGCCATGCCCTGGGTCTTCATCGGGCAAGGTTCGGTCGGCGCCTGGACGCCCGCCATCCCGCTGAGGGGAAGCGCCAGGCTGATCAGGAAGACAAGACAAAACCGCAGGTAGCGTTTCATGGGCTGGAGTCTAGAGGTGGAAAGCCGCTCTTACAATTGCGCCAATCGCATAAACAGGTCGCCGAAAAAACCCGGCTGCGCGCGATCTCAATGGAGCGGGATTAAGCCAGGATTAGCGCGTGGAAAAATCGCTACAAGGACGGCTCGAACACCCCCGCCTCTTCCAGCATCTCCACCAGTGACTCCGGCCAGACGATGGCCTCGGTGGATCGCAGATCGTGGGCCGACCACCAGCGATGATCGGCCATCACCTGGGCCTCGGACGAGGTCCAGCCCGCACGGGAGAGCGGCTGGTCTGGTGCGTGCACGACAAAATACTGCTCGACGGAAGTCACCCACTCGCCGCTGGGCAGCTGCATGGGAAACCGGCGATCGGCCACCGGTTCTCCAACCGTGCCGACCCGGATACCGGTCTCCTCGTGCAGTTCACGGACCGCCGCAAGCTGGAAGGTTTCTGCCCCTTCAAGCCCGCCACCGGGCGTGGCCCAATAGTCATCCCCCGCCAGCGCCCCCTCCTTGTGCAGGAAGCGGAACAGCAGGACCTTTCGCGAAGGGTTGATGACCAGCAACCTCGCCGACTTACGCTCACGCATCGGTATCTCCCTGAAATGTTGTTCTGATGTATTCGCCGGCGCGCCTCACAGCGCCAGCGAACGGTCCTGAATCACCCGTTTCATCACCAGCGTCAGGCGTTGGGCGTTGGGCGTTGGGCAGTCTGGACAGGCGGCCATCATAAATGCTGGAAGGCCGGCAGGTCGCGGATGATCACGTGCAGCATGACCAACGAAGACGGCATCACCGTGCTGGAAGGCCAGACCCGCGGCCTGGTGCCTGGGGTGAAGGAACGGGAAGTCCTGGTCCGCATGCTGGCCGAGGGCGATCCGACCAATGGGGCGGCCAATGGGGCGGCGGGCGCGGGGAATGACCAGCCTTGAGTGAACCGCGCCTCGGGCCCGCCCCTATCGATGTTCGGCCCGGACTTACTCTTGCCAGACAATATCGACCGAGATCTCCCGCGCCGGAACCGTTCCTCGGTTCTCGAGCCAGTGCGTGGTGTCCCTGTCCTCGGGCCAGCCCAGCCCCGGGCCATAGTCCGTGTCGAGGCCATTGCGATGGTCTGTGATGGTTCCCTCCAGTATGTAGACGACGCCTGGCCGGTCTTTATGGTTGTGAATCGGCCCGAATACACCTCCAGGCTCGATGGTCACCAGACGCATTCTGAGTTGGCGCCCGGCCATCCCCTCGATCTCGGGACCCAGGTCAATGGTTGCCAGTACCTGCACTGCAACACCTTTGGTTTCCGGTGCCACCTGTTCATTGCTCATGGCGCTCTCCTCTCTGTACCTACAGAGCCTCACTAGCAGTAGACACCCCTGAAAGGCGAGAGCTGCCGACAGGCGACAAAGGGTCGAAGTCGGTTTTTCATGGCCGGCAGGAATCGGCCGGAACGAACAGCCAATGCGGACAAGGAGGGATCGATATCCTGCGCTCGGCTTCAGGAACCACACATTTCATTCCTGGTGCGGTCGCCCCCGCCATCCGCCTTTAACTGGCGCCGCAAAACCTGCACAATCGCCGGCTTTTTTGCGACAGGAAGTTCCCATGCAACGGATTGTAATTCTGGGTAATGCCGGGAGCGGCAAGTCCACCCTCGCCCGCGCTCTCGGCAAGCGCCGGAACCTGCCCGTGGTCCACCTGGACACACTGTTCTGGGAGCCCGGCTGGGTCGAACCCGACGCCGAGCAGTTCCGCGAACGGGTCCGCGCAGCGGTCGCACCGGCTGCCTGGGTGTGTGAAGGCAACTATGCCCGGCGCACCTTCGACCTTCGCCTGCCCCGTGCCGACCTGATCATCTGGCTCGATACCCCGCGGCTCACCTGTTTCACCCGGGTGATCATCCGCAGCCTGATGAACCGCCCCCGGCCTGACCTTGCCGCAGGCTGCACGGAAAAGCTCGACCGGGCATTCCTGACCTTCCTGAACTTCGTGTGGAATTTCGACCGTGGCTACCGCCCGGGTATCGAGGCGGTGCGCCTGGCCATAGGCCCGCTGGTTCCTACCCTGCACTTGCGCGGTGCCCGGCAGATTGCCGCGTTTCTCGATAGCTTGCCGGCGACGCCCGAAGCCTGCCTTGAATGAATGGCGGGTCGCCATCCCGGCACAACCTCCGCCTTGGGCTGTGGATTCAACCGATCCGCCAGATTGCACGGGTGTTGAAACTGCTCCAGTTTTTTTGTTGAACTGCGGCAGCTCCCGCACCACGAGTCTACAAACTGTCTTCTTTGTCGATGGATGACTGAAGAAACTCGGCTATCAGCGCTGCAACCTGCTGTTGAATCACCTCACGCGGGCGAGCGCTGTCACCATCCCGGCAAATGATGCCATCGCCTGGTACGTCTTCTTCGAGCATGACCTCCGCGCCAGGTTTGCATACCGACAAGAAGCTGAAATGGCTTGCGTCGCTGATTTCGACGTAGCGGCTTGACGCCGAAGGCAGGCGTTTGGCCAGGTTGGCAGACTCCAACTCAGCGGGAAGGTCGTGCGACGGCGCGCCGGCAGCGATCACCAGCGCTGGTACCGGCAGCGCGGCCAGGCTTTCATCAGTCAGGCCACGCGAAAAGCCCAAGTCCAATGCAACCACGGCAGTGACGCGTTTATCGCGCAAATCGGCGGTCAACGCGGCCTTTGATTCCGAGGTGCTTACGGGTTTTATCTTTCCATAGTTGGTGCAACTTGATAACTGCGGGTGGGCTTTGCACTCCTGGGCGAAGCGGTCTGGATCGAAACGAGCACCGGCGATCTCCAGGGCGGTCCAACCGCCGAGTGAATGGCCCACTACTGCAATTCGGCCATTGGCGACCGAGCCGAACTTTTCAGGTTGAGTCGTGACCCTGTCAATGACTCGGCGCAAATCGACGGGCCGCTGCCATAACTGCGCCGCGGCTTGAGGGCTAAGGTCATGAGTGGTGGTGCCAGGGTGATTGAGTGCGGCGACGATGTAACCCCTGTGAGCCAGGGCACTGGCAAGCCAGATCTGGTTGCTCCAGTTACCTCTGTACCCGTGGGAGAGCACCAACAATGGATGCTTGCCAGCAGCGGGCGGCGCGTCACGGACGGCAGGAGCCCCGACGAACACCACATCATCGCCAATCATCTGCGTGGCTGCGGTAGTTGCGCTGGGGTACCAGACGACCATCTCCAGTGCGCGCCCATTGTGCGAGTCCGCCAGTATGGAAGTTTGGAAGCCGACAGGGTTCTCGTCAGCGAGTGCGGTAGTAGCCAGCCAGGTCAACAACAGGGCGCCGAAAGCTATTTTCAATGTCATTTCTTCCTTGAATGAGACAAGTGCACAGCAGCCTGAACCCGCCATCAGGCGCATCCACCTTCGTATGGAGTCGAAGCTCATGGGGCTGCATATAAGCCCGGGCATTAAAGCCCACATTCGAACCGCCGTGCGCAGTTTTCATCGTTAACGCTATTCGCGGTCTGTTAGTGAGAAGGTTGAACGTCCGCTTTTGGTTGTGGGTTCAACCGTTCGACATCCCCGACACCGACTGCTTAAATGGGCGCCCTTTCGTTTCAAGGGGCGCCCTTAAATGACTGACACCTTCCAGGGCAGCTGCCTGTGCGGCGCCGTCAAATACCAGCTCTCGTCCCGCCCCAAAGCGCTTTCCCACTGCCATTGCAGCCAGTGCCGGAAAAGCCATGGGGCGGCGTTCGCCAGTTATGGCAGTGTGTTGCGCAGTGATCTGCACATCGTTCAGGGGGCCGAGAGCCTCCAGTCCTATCGGTCTTCCGAATCGGTGCTGCGCCAGTTTTGCGGCCAGTGCGGTTCGTCGCTGTTCTGGTCCAGGGACCAGGGCGAACACGCCGACTGGGTCTCGATCGCCCTGGGCACCCTGGATACGCCCTTCACCGCCGATAAACAGAAACACATTCAGGTGGCGTTCAAGGCTTCGTGGTACGAAATCCAGGATCATTGGCCGCAACACCCATGAGGGCAATCAGGCAAAAACGGATGGCAACCGACGTAAGGCAGGGCCAAACGCACCCACTCCGCCAGACGGCTCCAAGGCCAGGCGCGATACCCTCTAAGCTGAATACAGCAACACTGCAAACACGTTCTTACCGTCTTGATACAGGGGAACTGGAATGACCAGAACAGCAGTACGCAACTACTCGTCATGGATCCTGTTTTCCCTGCTCGCCATCAACCTGGCGCTGATAGCGGGATGTTCAAGCAAAGCCGCCAAGTATCGTTATTCGACCGCCAGCATCGGCTCAAACTGTTACGCCAAAGCGCTCCCCACTTCCGGCGAAGGCGGCCTGGCCTGGGGTTCCACCCTGGGTGTGGCGCGCCAGAAATCCCTGAATAACTGCATCCGTTATGCCGGCCGCTCCGGCGGCACGCCCGGCACCTGCAAAGTGGTGTTGGCGGAGTGCAAGAAATAGCAGTGCGCAGGAAATAACAGGGAGGTAGCGAAGCGGGCCGTTCGGTTCTCAAGGCATCAGTTCATCCGGATGCCCTGCCCTCATCAGGTCGACAACACGGAGGTTGGTATGGGCAACGCGGTAAACAAGCGAGTCGTGGTCATTGGCGCCGGCATAGTGGGCGCGTCCCTGGCGTATCACCTGGCAGGCAAAGGCGCACAGGTCATCCTGGTGGAGGCTGAAGACGTAGCGTCTGGAGCGACGGGACGCTCATTCGCCTGGATCAACACCTCCCACAGCGGGCCCGATCCCATCGCGTCATTGCGCGGCGCGGCCATCCAGGAGTACCGCAGGCTCGAAACCGAGCTGCCTGGCCTGAAGGTGCGCTGGAGCGGCGCCCTGTCCTACGGCGCAAGCCCAAGTGAAGAGCCGCAAGCCTCAGGCAACCCGCCTTCGGCCACCCGGGTGTCGCGCTCGCAGATCCTCGACCTCGAGCCCAACCTCAAGCATCCCCCGCAGCAGGCCTGGTATGCCGCCGAAGAAGGCGCGCTGGACGCGGTGCAAGCCACCCATGCGTTGCTTGCCGGTGCCCAGGCTCATGGCGCCCAGCTGCTCACCCAGACCCGGGTGCTCGGCTTTACCACCCAGGGTGCACAGGTGACGGGCGTCGAAACCACAAGGGGCAGCCTCGAGGCCGAGATTGTCGTGCTGGCCGCCGGGACGGGCATCACCCAGCTGACCGAGCGGCTGAACCTGCCCCTTCCAATAGCGGCCTCTCCAGCCATATTTATCCGCTACGCCTCACAACCCGATCTCGTGCACACCCTTATCTCCAACCCGGAAATGGAAGTGCGGCAAGGCACGGACGGCAGGCTACTGGCGGCGGAAGATTACCTGGACGACGCGCTGGAAAACCAGCCAGCCGCGATAGCGCTACGAACCGCCCAGGCCATCCGGAACCAACTCCACGGCGTTACTTCCATCGAGCTGGAGTCGGCCTGTGTCGGCCTCAGGCCCATGCCGGTCGATGGCACGCCCATCATCGGTTATCTACCCGATATCGGCGGCGTGTATGTGTGTGCGATGCACCCTGGCGTCACGCTGGCGGCGATAGTCGGCCGCCTGGCCAGCGAGGAGATTATCGACGGCACGGCATCCCCTGCCCTTGCCCCCTGCCGTCCCGGGCGCTTCTTCCAGGCGTAGGGAATACATGCCTGGGGCCAGCATGGTGACAACCTCTCCAACAAAACCTGTTCGCCCCGCTCACTGGACTCGCTAAAGCTACGCTTGATCACTGACCGGTTATTGCCCCAGGCCGCTCCACAGGACGCATTGCTGATAAGGAAATCGAGAAAACCATGACTGACCGCGAGCAACTCCATCGACAGGGTTACGTGCTGCTGCGCCGAGCGATCCCGGCCGAATGGCTGGATGACCTGCGTGCCACGTTCGATGCGGGCGTGCTGCCGTCGAACCAATGGCCCGTGCCGCGAGGCATGGACTGGCGCCATTCGCTGCTGGACTCCGATTCGAAGGTCCAGGCGGTGTGTCGCCTGCCGCAGGTGCTGGCGGTGGTGGGCGAGTTGATCGGGGAACGCTTTTTCCTCTCCCAGGTGGAAGGGCGCGAGCCCCTGGCCGGTGGCGGCCATCAGCAGCTGCACCGCGACCTGTCAGCCCAACGGCCAGGCGACATAGCCAACGCCCTGGCTTTTTTCGACGACTACGGCCCCGAGAACGGCGCCACCCGCATCGTCCCCGGCAGCCATCGTCCCGATCCGGCAGCGCCGCCATTCGACCTCAACGATGAGTCGCGGTCCGTGCAGCTTTCAGGCGCAGCCGGCGACATCCTGGTGTTCGATGTCGATCTGCTGCATGCCGGCAGCCTGAACGCGAGCGGCGCACGCCGGCGCTCGCTCCTGATCAGCTATTTTTCCGAGTCTCTGTACCCATCGCACCTGGAAACCCTGGGCCTGCGAAATATCCGCATGGACACGAGCGAGCGCTTCGATCCGTTGGATAGGACTGATACCAGAAACGCATAGGCAGGCTAATTGCCCCGCCCACCGCCAAACGACCAGTCCTCTGCCTCGGTGGTGGTAATCACCACCATCACATCCTCGGCATCGATGCCCGGCGCCCGGCCCAGCCGCTCGACCAGGTCGCGATAGAAACGCCGTTTGGTCTCGACCGATCGAGGCCGGCCGGCGGTGATCGCGATCAGCACAAAGTCATGGCTGCGCGGGCCGCCCAGATAATCGCGGTCGAATATCAGCTCGCCCGCTTCATGTTGGTGAATGATCTGGAAGCGGTCTGCCAGCGGCACTTCGAAACGCTCGACCAGCGCCTCGTGCAGCCCCTGCGACAAGGCCTGCAGGTACTCGGCGGACTTTCCGCGGTGCAAGGAAATACGGGCAAAAGGCATAAACGCTTACTCCTGCAAACCGAGGCTGGAACCCTGTAGATCGCTGAGCACCTTCAGCGCCGAGGCGGCTGTCGGCCAGCCGGAATAGAACGCCAGATGGGTGATCACCTCAGCCAACTCGTCGCGCCCCAGGCCGTTGTCCAGCGCCCGCTGCAGATGAAACGGCAGCTGCTCCAGGCGGTACAACGCCACCAGCGCCGCCACCGTCACCAGGCTGCGTTCCCGAGCCGACAGCTGGGTACGCTGCCAGATATCGCTGAACAGTACGTCCCTGGTCAGGTCGGCAAATTTTTGCGCGTACTCAGGCTCTCGCCCCTGCCCCATCGCTGTGTCCATGATGCTTCCTCGTTGAATAACCCAATGACGGGAGAAAAATATCAACTCGAAACCATCCCGAATATTGGATTTAATGGAAGCCACAATCCCGAATCAGTGGACTATTCGAATGCGCCGTCCGACCTTCGATCTCGATGTACTGCGTACCTTTGTCACCGGCGTGGAGTTCAACAGCTTTGCCAAGGCGGCGGACCGGCTCGGCCGCTCGACCTCCGCGGTGAGCGCCCAGCTCAAGAAGCTCGAGGAGCAGATCGGCACGCCGGTACTGGCCAGGTCCGGTCGAGGGCTGGCCCTGACGCCCACCGGCGAGTCGCTGCTCAGCCATGCCCGCCGGCTCCTGGAACTGAACGACAGCATTTTCCAGAGCCTGCATGAACAGCAGACCGCCGGGACGGTACGCCTGGGGCTGCAGGAGGACTTTGGCGAGCACTTCCTCAGCGATATCCTCCGGCGCTTCGTCAAGACCTACCCACGGGTGAATCTCGAAGTCAGGATCGCGCGCAATGCCGAACTGCTTGCCCTGATCGACAGCGACGGCCTGGACCTGGCGCTGGCCTGGGACACGGGGCAGCCATCGCCCCATGCCACCCGCCTGGGCGAAACCCAGATGCACTGGATCGGCGCGCGCGACATGCCGCCGCTGCCGGCGGACTCGCCACTGCCGCTGATCCTGTTCGATGCCCCGTGCGTGCTGCGCAGCGCTGCCACCCAGGCTCTGGACGAGGCGCATATTCCCTGGCGGATCGCCCTGACCAGCCCCAGCGTCGCCGGCATCTGGGCGGCCGTGGCGGCCGGGCTGGGGCTGACCTTGCGCACCCGCATCGGGCTGCCAAGCCATCTCGCCCTCATGCCCGGTTTACCCGCGGTACCGACCCTGGGTTACGTGCTTCACCGCGGCGACAAGGACCTTACGCCGGCCACCCGGCAATTGGCCGAGTTGATCCAGGCCAACCTGGAAGAGCAGGCGTTCGGCTTCACCCCTATGAAGTAACAAAGGTCTGTCCCCCAACGTTCCCCCCCCCAAGAGATGCCGCCGCATGAGCGGCTTCCCGCTCGCCAGCTCGGGTCGACGAACGTCGACATCCCCCACCTTCATCGCTGACGTTCTTTCCATTGGGAGTGTTTTACAACACTTACAAATGGATCCATTAAAAACGAAGACTACAACTAGCAGCCCGATAATCGCCCATAAATCCACCTAAAATCGCGCCTTTATCGTTGACACTCAAACACCACCGCCCCTCTAATGGATCCATTAAATAAAAACAATCACTCGCCTGGAGAGCCTTCCATGTACCCCAAGAACACTTGGTACGTTGCCTGCACCCCCGATGAAATCGCCGACAAGCCCCTGGGGCGGCAGATCTGCGGGGAGAAGATGGTGTTTTATCGTGGCCTGGAGGGCCGGGTCGCGGCGGTCGAGGACTTCTGCCCCCATCGCGGTGCGCCGCTGTCGCTGGGTTATGTGGAAAACGGCAACCTGGTGTGCGGTTATCACGGCCTGGTGATGGGCTGCGATGGCAAGACCGTGGAAATGCCCGGGCAACGGGTGCGCGGCTTCCCGTGCAACAAGACCTTTGCCGTGGTCGAGCGCTACGGTTTTATCTGGGTCTGGCCCGGCGACCAGGCGCTGGCCGACCCGGCGCTGATCCATCACCTGGAATGGGCGGTCAGCGATGAGTGGGCCTACGGTGGCGGGCTGTTCCACATCCAGTGCGACTACCGCCTGATGATCGACAACCTGATGGACCTGACCCACGAAACCTACGTCCACGCCTCCAGCATCGGCCAGAAGGAAATCGACGAGGCGCCGCCGACCACCAGGGTCGAAGGCAACGAAGTAGTCACCGCGCGGCATATGGAAAACATCATGGCCCCGCCGTTCTGGCGCATGGCCCTGCGCGGCAACGGCCTGGCCGACGACGTGCCGGTGGACCGCTGGCAGATCTGCCGCTTCACCCCGCCCAGCCATGTGCTGATCGAAGTCGGCGTGGCCCATGCCGGCCAAGGCGGCTATGACGCGCCGGCGCACTCCAAGGCGTCGAGCATAGTGGTGGATTTCATCACCCCGGAAAGCGACACCTCGATCTGGTATTTCTGGGGCATGGCGCGCAACTTCAACCCGAAGGACGAGGCGCTGACCGCGAACATTCGCGAAGGCCAGGGCAAGATTTTCAGCGAAGACCTGGAGATGCTCGAACGCCAGCAACAGAACCTGCTCGCCCATCCCACGCGCAACCTGCTCAAGCTGAATATCGACGCCGGCGGCGTGCAGTCGCGGCGGGTGCTGGAGCGCCTGATCGCCCAGGAACGCGCCGGCGAAGCGCAGCTGATCGCCACGGCTACGGCCTGATCCTGCGCGGCATTTCACCGGTGCCGCGCCCTGCCCTTTACCCAGCCTTTTACCCAACAAAAGAAACAGAAGTGACCGCCACGGGCGGCAGCACTCGGAGGACCGACGATGATCGATGTGGTGGTGGTATCCCGTAACGACGAAGCCCAGGACATCTGCAGCTACGAGCTGGCCAGTGCCGATGACAGCCCGCTGCCGGCCTTCAGCGCCGGCGCGCATATCGATGTGCACCTGCCCGGCGGCTTGATCCGCCAATACTCCCTGTGCAACCACCCCGAAGAACGCCATCGCTACCTGATCGGCGTGCTCAAGGACCCGGCCTCACGGGGCGGCTCGCTGGCCATGCACGAGCAGATCCACCCCGGCACACGGCTGACTATCAGCGAACCGCGCAATCTGTTTCCGTTGGCCCACGAAGCCCGGCGCAGCCTGCTGTTCGCCGGCGGCATCGGCATCACCCCGATCCTGTGCATGGCCGAACGTCTGGCCCACAGCGGCGCGGATTTCGAGCTGCACTACTGCGCCCGTTCGCGGGAGCGCGCAGCCTTTGTCCAGCGTCTATGCAGCTCGCCTTTTGCCGACCGGGTATTCCTGCATTTCGACCAGGAACCCGAGACAGCGCTGGACGCAGCCAAGGTCCTGGCCACGCCGCGCAACGATGTTCATGTCTATGTGTGTGGCCCCGGCGGCTTTATGCAGCACGTGCTGGACACGGCCAAGGCCGCGGGCTGGCAGGAGTCCTGCCTGCATCGCGAGTACTTCGCCGCCGCCCCCGTCGACACCCGCGCCGATGGCAGTTTCTCGGTCAAGGTCGCCAGCAGCGGCCAGGTCTTTGCGGTGCCGGCGGACAAGAGCGTGGTGCAGGTCCTGGAGAGCCATGGCATCGAGATTGCCATGTCCTGCGAGCAAGGGATTTGCGGCACCTGCCTGACCCGGGTGCTGGAGGGGGTGCCGGAGCACCGCGACCTGTTCCTCACCGAGGACGAACAGGCGCGCAACGACCAGTTCACCCCCTGCTGCTCGCGCTCGAAAACGCCGCTGCTGGTGCTGGATATCTGAAGGGATTCAGGCGGGGCGGAGAATCACCTTCATCCGCTCGTCCGCCGCCGCGCTGCTGAAGATCTCGGCATAGCGCAGGGTGGCGTTGGCGTGCTCGCGCATGATCGCCTCGGCCCGCGCGCCCTGGCGATTGACCAGGGCATCGAACACCGAATGGTGCTGCATATGGGCGTAGTTGAAGCGCCGGTATTCGCGGGCCATGTCCTGGCGATCCACCGCCAGAGCGGTCACCGAGGCGAACGGCAGATGATCGTTGCGCGCCAGGGCATCGGCGATCGCCGGGTTGTGGCTGCCTTCGACAATCACCTGGTGAAAACGCATGTTGAGGTCGTGATAGACCTCCAGGTCGTCCTCGGTCACATAACCCTTGGCGAACAACTGGTCGCCCTGGGCCAGGCACAACTCAAGGGCCGCCCGCGCCTCCTGCGACAAACCGCGCTCGGCGGTCTGGCGCGCCGCCAGCCCCTCGAGCACACCCCGCACCTCGACCGCGCCGGCGATGTCCTCGGCACTCACCGAACGCACCTGGAACCCACGCCCGCCAAACCGCACCAGCAGGCCTTCCTGCTCCAGGGTACGAAACGCCATGCGCACCGGCATCCGCGACACCCCGAACAACTCCGCCGTGGGGATCTCCATCAACCGCTCCCCCGCCGCCAGCTCGCCCGAGGCGATCATCTTGCGCAGCGCGACCAGCACCAATTGACCGGGCTTACTCATCCAGGCAACTTCCAGAAAACGTGGGCGGCCATAGTACCGCAAGCCTTGCGCCGGCGGCATGCCGATACCGGCGTGGCGGCCTCACCAACGCCATCGCGGGCAAGCCTCGCTCCTACAGAAAATACGTAACCTACTGCCTCACAGCACACGCCCCCCCTGTAGCCGCTGCCGAAGGCTGCGATAAGGCCGCAGGCCTTCAGCGACCTCAAGATCCTGCGCCTCCTTCGGGGTCGATCGCAGCCTCGCAGGCTCGGCAGCGGCTACAGGGAGCGACTCAGCCCCAGGCCGGCCGGTAGGCCGCCGTCTTGCTTTGGCTTTTGATCTGAACGCCCCGTTAACCACGATGGCCGAACGCAGGCATTGAGCCGTGGGTAACCCGGCAAGGATGCCGGGTTAGCCGCCCCAGGCCATGGATGGCCTGTGGCGGCGGCCCACGGATCAAT
>NZ_JAQZAB010000075.1:0-16589 GCF_028640915.1 Pseudomonas sp. B3G-3
CCAGACCACCGGGAGCTTTCATGAGATTGGTCTGCCGGAGGTAGTGCGGTGCTCGGCGTTGCCCATAGCACCATCTTCCTCCACGACGCCCATTGTGCTTCTCGCTTTCTTAGCAGCACGCTTATGTCGACGCCTCTCGTTCCTGGCCTCTTGCTGCACTCGGTAGCACTCGAGTGCCTCCCGTCTTGAAACCGCGTCGTAGAAAGTGCCCACCTTCCTATAGCCAAGGCGTTCCAGTCGTCTACATAGAAGGGAATTGCCTGCTATCCCCATAGCCACGAAGAACGCAAAGGCGCCTGGATAGAACCACATCCAAGCCAGCCCGGCCCACCAAGAGTGAATTAGCGGGGTAGTCGCGCAAAGCAGGAAAAAAATAGAGAAATAGGCGATCACTTTCCACAGACGATGGCGCAGTGCCCAGAGCGGGCCGTAGAGAAACCCGGACCAACTCCAGCCCTCATAAACTGCCGCCAAATGCCCAGTGCGATGCCTAAAAATAAGATAGGGTGCGGCGAAGGACAGATTGCCACCCGCGGACATTCGAGGTGGGAGCCAAGATAGAAGGCGCTTCATGCTTGAACATCCATTACCGACGGTGAAGCAGGCTGGTATTCGTTGCTCGCGCAAGGTAATGCAGGGCGGTTCCTGGATTGCATCTTGCGCCAGACCGACAGCTTGAGCGCGAGTCCCGGCGTTCCGGCTGTGGCTCCCGTAGGGTCGACCCACATCAGGGAACTACCCAGCGGGGTTCGACAGACGGCTAGCTGTGCGCGATCGCCCGGTTTCAGTACATTTATCGAGTAGTCCGCCGTTGAGCCTCGGAAAAACACTCTGCCGCTAGCCGTAGCGAAGAGCACTTCCCGATTGCATTGAACGCTATCCCGGTCGAATCTCGGTCTGCGCCTGCTGGATGTACTCGTACAGTCGATATTTTTACTGAGCAGTACGGCTTCGATAATTTCAGGTTTTCCAAGGTGTTGATTGATCAGGTGCAGCGCATCCCGCTCACTCAGCAGCGCGCCGAAGAAACATGAGAACAGGCTCAGGGGCGCCACGATCCAGACCGGGAAAAGAACGTCGGAAACGCGCCGCTCAAGCCAGCAAGCCAACCTGAAGCACAGGTAACCCGCGTGAGTCACCGCAAACAGAACAAGAGCCCTCCACAACCACGTTTCAGCGGGCGTGTACTTGAACTCCGAGTCCATAGAGCGAGCAAAGTCGATGCTTACCCATGCGGGAGAAAACGCAACGACCAAGGCCGGCAGGGTCAGCCCCAGTATCGACACGATGGCGATCGGCAATATCAGCCAATCCTTCTTCGTCAGCGGCCGATCGGAAGGCAGTTTCGAGCGGCCCGGACGCCGCCTATTGGCCGCCGAGGACGGTGTATCCTTGGTCATTGATTTTCCGATTTTTTTGTACTGTTCATGCACAACGCTTGTCAAAGATTCTTTTGAGCACAGCGCCTTCTGGATCGGCCGCGCAGGGCCTGGGCCGGTTCCTAGAGCCCAGGCCGCCTGAGACCCGGGGCCCGCGCCGATGACCTCATCAAGTTGCTCTTGGATCATGCCCATCGCGATCGGCGGCATAGTGCTGCCCGTTCATAGAAGCCGCCGCGACTGCGGCCACACCAGCCGCCAGTAGCAACAGCCTGAAAGCCGAGGCCCATTGGGCGGATAGCGGCTGGGAAGCATCTACCTTGAGCGTGGCCCTGTCGGCCGGCGTGTCGGCGCGTGTCCGAACTTGCACCATCCCTTCAAGTATGAATATCCCTGGCTCGCCGGCCAGCGCCTGAATTTCTCGCCAACGGCCGAAGGCATCCTGAGTCTCCCTGGGCGGCCAGCGCGCTTTGTCTTGCCACGCTGCGGGTACGGGCGGTTGGGAATCATTGCGCCAGCGGTGCGCTTCAAGCTGCACGCCGCCCTGCTGCGACGCCGCTGTCCCGCGCAAGGCCGCTAGCGCGCCGGCATTGAGGAGTGGCGTGCTCAAGGCTCTGGCCTCCTCGCGTATCGCGTTTAGCGTGCTGACATCAATCCGAAAGCCAGGACGCGCCTCCATCGACGAAATGTACTGTTGGGCCTCGTTAAGAAGCCCCGCCGGTGCGGCCCTGCCCAGCGCCTCCCCCCGCGCGAGGAGTCCGGCCGTACTCACCAACCGCGTCATATCCGTCACTGTCAGCGTGAATGCCGGATCGCCGTTCACCCGCGCCACCAGATCCTGCCAGCTCCAGACCGCCTGGCTCTCGCCATCTTCTAACAACGCCATGATGCGCCGCTGCAACGCCGCGCAACGGGAAGGAACGAGCTGCGCTTCCCGGTTTCGCGGGATGTCGCCACAGGCGGCATCGACGCTGCGCACCATACGGCGAATGTCCAGGTAGGCGGACAACCCGGGCGGTTCGTCATACAGGGACAGGACTTTCGCTTGAGCGGCTTTGCCTTGCGCATCGAGTTCATCCTGCAATCGGGTCTTGATCCGCACGGGCCGGAAGACGTTTCCGTCGTGCAATTCGATCCAGGCCTCGCCAAGGTTCAACGGGGCAACAACGGGGCCGGTGCCACCCCAGAGCACGGCACTGCAATTGATGCTCGGCAGCTCTGGGGTTGGGCTGATGTCCGGGTCCATCACCATGCAGCGACCTTGTCCGCGCAATGACACCTGCCAGCCTCGCCCCGGCAGGTCCGCAAGCAGGGCATCGGCCGATTCAAATGTCTGCAGTTGCGCACCTTGCAGCCACGCCCATGCCAGCGCTGTGTCACGCCACAACCCCGGAGAGTGCGTCATCGCGGAGCAGGCGATCACTCCTCCCGTCAGCCCGAGCGCCCAGCATTTGAATACTTCCAAACGCCGTGCCTCCAACTGCTTCCGCTCCTGTTGCAGCAACGCCGCGTCCAGGGGCGCGGGAGACAAATGGGCATGCTCGCCGCCCGGCACGGTCCGCGAAAGAACATCGATCTCTCTGGGCCAGCGCACTTCCGGTGCGAGCCGCCAGGCCAGATTCCGCCTGACCTTGCTGGCTTCATTCCGGGGCACGTTAGGAAATTCCGGCAAGGCCTCGGGTCCCTGCTGCATAAAGATCCGTGCCAACATCCAGCGATGCGCGCCACGCTGGTACTCGGCGTACGCCAATTTGTTTCTGGCCACCACACGGCCGCCAGGTTCATTCAGCACCTCGATGATTACAAATTCGCCATACTTGGTTCGGCCTTTCCGAGCTCGCAGGCAATCCCAATCGTATTCCGCCACACGTGCCCGCCAGGCTCGTCGCGAGAAGGGATTGAAAACTCCCCTGAATCGATGGACATATACCTTGCGCCGAATGCGATTGAACCGGATTGGCTCATCGCGCGGACGCTCCACATCGCCACGAATGGCATGCACCCCCACCGTGAAGAACAACAGGCCGCAACCCAAGAGCATCCACAGCTCGCTCAACGTCAACCACGATTGCGGCTCCAACAGAAATTCGACACCCGTCCCAATGAGAAGAAAAAGCGCCATTGCGATAGAGGCCAAACCTGCATACAGCATGCCGCCGCGTATCGGATAGGACAGTGACAATTCCATGTAGACGTCGTCCACATGAACCGGCGGTGCATCCAGTTCGTCTGGCAGGGGCGCGCGCGCCGGCGCAATGTCAGGGCCGGGCAGCACGCCGCTGCGATACCGCAGCAGGTCCTCGTCAAGCGAGGGATCGTTCTTGTCATGCTTCGTCACAAGCGCCCCCTCGCTCGCAGACTCGACCGATTGACCGTCGTTCACCTTTGCGTTTAGCCAGTCGAATCACCACTGCTTCGTTAGTTCCATAATCTGGTGCTGCGTATTCACCCACCGGCAGCGGTCTGTCTGCTCCGTGGACGCCATTCCGCAAGCCGGTTCCATATTCCGCAGCCAGCGGCGCTGTGCCGCAAGCAGCAATTCGGCCTGATCGGTGTTATCGGATCGCTTTAGCCGGTTCAGCGTTTCGCCATAGATTTCGTTCATCTCCTTGTCTGCCGTTATGTACAACATCCGGTAGGGATGGTCCGGATCGAAATCCTCGCGCGCGTAGACCAAGAGATCATGAAGCGTGGCCGTATCCTTGTTGATTACGCCACCCGCGCTTAACTTAAAACGCACACTCGCGCTGTGCTGCCGCCTGGATGGTGACGGGTATCTCAACACGATCCAGCTCTCGAAGCCCACGGTGTCGAGTATCGTCATTTCCACGGCCGGCACAGGAACGCCCCCCTCCCACAGTTGTAGGAAGTAGCAGGGGCGACCGGCCATGCGGCCGTCTTCATCGAATCGTGTCGAGCAACGTCCCGGCGGCAGCAATGCCGTGGTCTTGTCGGAACATGCGTTGGGACCGTTGGGCACGGTGTCCGTTATCTTGACCAGCAAGTCGACCCGCGCGGGCTGGCCGGGAACGCTACGGGCCGCCAGTACCTGCGTTTCGAAGAACATGTCTGCCTTGGCGGGGGGCGCCACCATTGATGCGGTTCCTGACAACAGCGTCATGGCCCACCATGCCCCTATCGAAGTTCGCAATGGATATCCTTCAACACTGATGGACGATGTCCCTAGATCGTATCGTCGAGAAGACATGGCGCCTCAGTTCCACGGGTTCGTCGTCTCGTCCTTCAGCGTGAAAAGTCGCTGCTGCGTCGCTATCCATTGGCAGCGCTCGGCCTGCTCCGGCGGCTGATCACGGCAGCCGTCCTCCATGGAGTAAACCCACCGGCGTTGCGCCTCCTGCAGAAGCGTGACTTGCTTTTCGTTGTTTGTTCGCTGGAACGATGCCAGGCGGTTGTTGTAGAGCACGCGCATATCTTTATCGGCGTCTGTGTACAACAGGCGGTAGGGACGCTCAGGGTCGAAGTCACTGCGGCTCAAAAAAAATGGCTCGTATGTCGTCTGTCTATTTTCGCTGGAAAGGCCTTTCCAACCTATCTCGACGCGAAAGCCGCCCGCATAGCCGTCTTTGCGCATCGAGGCATACTCCAGCAGCATCCAGCTGTCGAAGCCCACCGTATCAAGTATGGTCACTTTCACCTCGGGAACGGGCGTATCGTCCTCCCATAGGTGCACCACATAGCAGGGACGCCACAGGCTCAGGTCTTCTTCAAACCGCGTCTGACACTCTCCAGGTGGCAGTAGCGCCGGGATCTTCTCCCAACATGCTGGAGACTCTCGCGGATGGTTGTCAGTTATCTTGACTAGCGCGGTCACCAGCGCAGGGGGAGAGGGACGCTTATACCCCAATGAACGGTTTACGACATGCACGGTCACGACATCCGTCGAAAAAGCCAGCTGTGCGCAAACACTGTTGGCGGCTGACAGCATGGTGCCGAACAACAACGCCCGCAAGAACCGCGCAGGCTGCATGCACCGCCTTGTTTTCTCCTGCAAAGCTCCCCCAGGGTGAAGATCAGGGTTGATAGGGAACTGGAATTTGATCACTTTTTCCGAGCGCAAAGGAGTCAGAAGAGTCTCAACTTCGGCGTCTCTGCGTCTGTATCTTCGAAAGAACAATCTGAAAGCTAGCGGCGCCGGCGTACATGCCCGCGTTCAATTCCTACAATGTCGGCTTCATATCCGTTTATCTTCCCTTTCCTCAACGCCGTGACCGGCGAAGGATCCGTTCGCATGTTCGCCACAATAAAAGAATCACTGTTCTGCTTTTCCGGCAAGCTCGACAGGGCCACCTATTGGCGCAGAACACTGGCGGCCATCGTATTGTTCATCGTGCTGATGAACACGCTCCCGGTCGTCCTCAATATCCTCTTTCTCGCCGTCGGCAAGTCCAACCCGCTGTGGTCGCCCGCGCCGGGCATCCAAATCGGTCGCGTCACACTGCAACAGTCGTGGAGCTTCTTTGTCCTCGCTCTCCCGCTGGCGACAGCGCTGTTCTGGTCCTTGCTATCGATCTCCGCAAGGCGGCTGCGCGATGCCGGTCGGCCGGTCTGGCTTCTCATTCCCTTCATGATCGCGCCGGTTTTTCTGCACCTTGGTTATTGGATTTTCTATCTGTATCATCCGTTTTCCCTCCCCGGGGACGGTAACCAATTTGTTGCGCAAGGCAGCTGGCTTCACGCGCCACAATATCTGTTTCCACGCGCGTTCGTGCCGGCCTGGAGCCTGCTCGAACTGAGCTCCGTCCGTTTCTATGAGATCTACGAGCAGGCGGTAAAAGAGCTCGTAGTTTGGCCCACCCATTTCTCCGCCGAAGCGCTCGCGGACCTGGGGATAGAGAGCTTTTGGCGTCAACACCTGGGCTTTCTGGTGCCCGCGTTTTGCCTTTCCGCCTGGGGCTCTTTCGTGCTGGCCCTGCGGCCCAGCCAGACCACCGCGTAACGCTGGGCGCCTGCGAATCGAATGCCCCTTCTTGCCATATTTTCCGCAACGCGCCTGGGATGGCTCCCTCTGTTGCTGGTCTGGACGGTCGGCCCCTTCCTGGTCGCCGCCTTCCTGGACAGTCCCCCGACCATCATCTCCAATGCCGCCACGATTCACCTCATTGGCTGGCTGGGAGCACTGCTTTATTCTGCTTTTGGCACTTGGATGTTGAGCAGGGACTATCACGGACTGGCCATCAAGGAAGGCAGACGCTTCGATGTCGCCATCTCGATCTGGGCCCTAGGCATTGCGGCGTCTGTGCTATTGGGCGCAATGAACGAGCCCATCGCCGAATGGATCAATAGCACGAGTCGCCACTCGACAATGCAACGCAGTCTGCTGCTGCAGTACTACTCGACGGAGCGTAAAGGTGCGCGCAACACGCGCTACACCGTCACGTCCTACGCAGTACCCGACCGTGGCGATCCCGAGAAGGCTGCCTTCATCACGGGTCTGGCGGGCCTGAGGTTGGGCAACAGCATTGCCCATCTATGCATGACAGAACACGTGGGTAGGCTGGGTTGGTATTGGTATGAGAATGTCCATGACTGCGATACGCCGCCTGAGCACCTCGCGCTGGCGTGGCTGGAGGGGCAACGGGTACAGGCGCAAGCCTTCGTGGACCAGGGCGGCGCACTCGACGCGGGGCTCACGGACATTCCGCTATTCCAGACGTACAGCTATTCGGCCATTGCGCCGGGAGCATCTCCCGAAGCACTCGTCAAGGTCATCGAATCCGGCCCAACCCCTGCAGACGATGCGCGCGTCGGTGCAGACCTGCTTGCCCTTGGCCGGCAGCTCCCCTTGCCTTACATGGCCAAGCACAGCGCGACCGTCAAGGCGTGGAGTGACCGCTACATACTGGTGCAGTTGGAAAGCAAACTCTTCCTTCAGGACCGCGCCCGCAACGCCTGGATATACCTTAAGACGGTTGACCGATCGCCAGTGGGCCTCTATGACCGCTCGGTCTGGCTGTTTGGGCGCGACGGCCATAGCCTGTATCAGTATCAGCGCGAGAGTTTCGGACCGGGAATTTTCACGCGATGGAGCCTGACAGATTCGCGGCCTATGACGGGGCGCGACGAGGCACAACGGCAAATCAGCGCGCTCGTGCAGCCTTAGCGCTCGTCCCGCGATCAGCAGGTCAGGATCAGGCTCAATACCGATTCCGTACTTGGCAACGAAATCCGGCCATCCAGCATGGTCTGCTAGGTCGATGTCATCGATGACCTTGATCTTCGAGGCAGCGCGCTCGAAGAGCGCAATGCTCGCGGCGGGATAGTTGTTGCGTGATGGATAGCGCACACCATCAAATTGCGGTGGCGCACCACCTCCCGGCAGCCCGTGCACCTGGCCTGACACCTGGCCTGACACCTGCTGCGTGTACGTGTAGTCGCGGCTGGCCAGTTGTTCCAAGTTCAAGCCAAAATATCCCGCCATCACCCCGTCGGCCGTGAGGTCCGCCAGGTGCAGAGCGTCCAGCACACCTACCGCACGCACCAATCGGCTTTTGACCTCTGCCAATGCGATCGAGCGCTTGGTGTCCGTCAGCCATTGGTGCTTGTGGAACACTGACTCCATCAATGCCGTAGGAAGGTTCGGGCCGAGGTAGAGCACCCCGTAATCCGCATTTGGCGAGTCGTAACGGTTGGTGCCGCCGCGGCCGTAGTACAACGGCTTGTCCCGATAGACCACGCGGCTCACGTGCTGGAGCAGCTCACCCGCGGGCAGGACGCACAACGGCAGCTTGATGCTCATTTTTGCCGCACTTTACTGCACGCTCAGCACATTCAGCACGGCCTTGGCCACATCGTCGATTGAAGCGGCCGTGACGGCTGCAATCGGTGTGCGCCCCCCCAGACCCTCGAGGGGTTCGGACAGCGCACGATACAGCGTCCAGTTGTCGACGCCCTTGCTCTGCTGCAGCACAGCCTGCGTCAACTGTCGCTTCACCGGGTCTAACTGCCAATCGGGCAACTTTTGGCCGCGAGGCCCCACGTTCAGCGCCAACAGTCGGCGGTTATCAATGTCCTTGTAGACCTGCTGGCGCGACTTGCTTGCAAGCCGGGCAAATTCCGGAAGCGGTAGATTGTCCGCCTGATTGAAGGCTTCCAGCCGCAACGCGCGACCACGCTGGATCTCGGTCTCGCCAGGCGCCCAGGAGGACTCGCTACGCAGTGCAGCCGCCTTGCGCGCCAGACTGAGTTCGATTGATTCCAATTCCAATGCCCGGGGCAACTCCACCGCCTCCACACGCTCATGGACGAACGCCTGCAACTCGGTGGCAAAGGCCTGGGCGTCGCGGATTTCTACGGTCGCTGAGAAGCGGCGAACCACATCCTCAACCGTGATGCGCGGCAGGTGGTCGGCAATGAATTCAAGTGTCGTGGACATGGCCATCTCCCATAGGAAAGACTGAGGCAAGGATTACCTTAGTCTCAAATGTCGCATTTGTCAACTATGACAACTTTGTCAATCACCCCGACTCACCCTGGTAGGAAGGTCGGCTCAGCGCTCTGGCCTTTGATATCGAGCCGGCGCTCGATCAGCCTTCCTGTGGCTTGCGCCAGGTATCGGAGGCTTCATTACCAGCCCCAAGTGATCCTCTCCGTGATGAGTCCAGGGTGCTTACTGCACCAGGACGTATTGGGACGAGGGGCTGCCAGAGTAAGATCAGACTCAATGCCAATGCCCCGCTTGACCGCAATCGGAAGGCTCGTGCTACCTGGATATATCACGCTTAACCTTCTCCAGCGCCTGCATAGCCCCTGTGACATCGAACGGTCCTGAGTTGATCTGGGGCTGCAGCTCAGACCTGATCGAGAGGGTGTGGTCCTTCTGGACGATGGCCGCAATCTGCTCAAAGTCGGTTAACACCACGAACGACGGGTCGTCCTCATCCGCGGCAAGGCACGCGCCTTCACTAGGAAGCCACTGGCCGCCGGACTCAATCGTTAGCTTGAGCTCATCGGTAGTCGGGCACTCCAATTTCGGCCGGAGCTCCCAAAAGCACTCCCCACTGAACTTGTAACAGGCAACTCCGAACTTGTTGCCTTGAGCGTCAGTTGTGAAGGCCGCAACTTCCCCGTCTTCCCGAGGCGGATCGAGCAGCCAGTCCGCCGCTGCAGCAGTGGTTGCTGTGAGCAATAGTCCCATCACCAGACTGAGCCTTACGTACAGCATATTGTGCGCTCCTCAAATGATTGGACGTGTCGACTGAACCGTCGGCAGCATACTGCAGGTGCTACAGCGCGACGAATGTAAGGGCCTGCCTTGACTGCGTCAGAACGGACGGCGAGGCGTCAGTGCCTCCTTGGCTCGTTAAGAGCAGCGCCTCAGTTCGACTAGGCACAGATAGGGGGCGCTGCGCTGGTTCCTGGTCCGCTTGGGCTTCTTGGACAGCACTAACGTCAGGTCACGTCATTGGCGATACCCAGCCTCAAGCGCAGCCTCTTTATTTCCCAGACCCGTTTCGAAGTAAGCTCCATCAGGCACTTTGCCTCTGCTTCCTCATGCTTTGGCCGTGTAGCGACGCACTCCTCCAATGCTCGCTTGTGCCACTGCCGCTGAGTGTCGCGCAGCGATGTTCCTGCCTCCGTTGCTGGATCCAGATCGGCCAACGTGTGCCGGTACAGTGTGTTCAGACGATCATCGTAGTACCGATGGAGGAAAGCGTAAGGCCGGTATGGATCCAGCACGCCGGGCAAGCGGCTCAGGTCGAACCACTGCTCCCTGTTGGAGTTGTAAACGCCGAAATAGCCCAGCTCGACTTTAAAGAAATGGTTGCCGAGTTTATCGTTCGGGTCATCCGGGCTGGTGTGCCACTGCAGCAGCAGGTAGTCCGTATTCCCCAATTGCGCCAGTATGTTGGAACGCAGGCCGGAAACGCGCAAGTCACTATCGCGCAATCGCACGGCATAGCAAGAGCCGATGGGAGCGTCGATATTGTCCGGCACTGGCTCGACGCACTCACCTGGCTGTAAAAGGAAGGGGTTGGTTTCGTCCTCGTCATAGTCAACGGCAATGATGCCCAGCAGCGCGGCAACATCGTTGCCATTGCGCGCCATGTCCAGCAGGTCAACCAATAGTAGAGGCTCGGCTCGGACCTGGCCGGTGCACACGGCGGTCAGCACCAGCAACACATTTAACGTGGTATGGCGCAAGCGACTTCGGATCGGCCGCGAGAGCCGCGTACGGGCCTGTGAGACTCGTGTTGAAAATGGATGCATGCGGAACTCCTTTGCCTACTTGTACACGGCATAGCGTCAAGGGTAATGCGGGCCCCATCGATACGGATGGTTCCCCTAGGTCCATTAATTACCACTTCATCTCCAGCATGTAGCTCATAGTCCTTGGTTCGGTGAACAATCGATTCACCCGCTTGCAGCTCAGAGTGCCCCTCCACGGTGTAATCCTGGTTCCCGCCAATGCGCGCCCTGTGGTTGGCCACGGTCTTGTCACGCCGGTGGTTGAGGCCATGGGCCTTGAGCACCGCTTTGGCGATCTGCGGGACGGTGAGGGTCTGGAGTATCCGCCAGTCGGAGCTGAGCTTCAGGCGCGCCAGGCGTGGCTCGATCACAGCTGAGTAAGCGGGTGCGTCGAAACCCGGACTCGCCTTGGACGCAGGACGGCACGGCACCGTACACATGGCGCGCCTCCTGTTGGCCATGCCAGAGGGTTAGGCGCGAGGGCTGATCCAGCACCTGGCCGAAGTCGATTTTTTTGGGGAGGGGAGCTGGCGCTGCTCAACTCCTCCGCGAGGTGAACGGTCTCGCAGAGGGCTTCGCGAAGCTCGAATTCGACGACCTCGAAGACGTCGCGAGCCTCACCGCCGATGAGGTCGAGCGTGAAGCGCAGATCGTTGCGTAGGCACGGAAAACTCCCTGTGATGCCCATGGGTACTGCTTCCCTATGCTATGACCGCTGCCTGCCCGAAGGCGTCGTTGTCGAGAGCTGAAGTGGCAGTCAAAACTCTTCTAATTTGAATCCTATTGCGTGAGTCGTATCGAAGGGGATAAGAGAGTTCCCAAAATAGCTGGTGAACATTCTGAAGTCGACGCGATTGAGCCATCGCATCATGGGCTAGGGCAGGGGCAACTCTTGGCACCGCCAAAGAAGGCGAGCTCGGTGAGGTTGCGTTGTTCTGCCCGGTCCGCGTCGAAGGTTGCGCCTATCACTCCATTGCTGGCTGAGCAGCGACGAAGTTCGTTGAGGCGCAGGCAATCGAAGGAAAGTGGGGGGCGTCTAAGCTCGAAACATTTGCGAGTCGAAAAGTCAGGCGACCTTCGAAATCAAAGAGTCGCACAAGCGACGGTCCCAAGCTGCACTGGTGCGCCGCGGAGCTCTATTCAACAAGCAAACACACGGTGGCCCGCGGCATTGCCGGTGGATCGGCAGCGTCATTCATTGCTATCTACGAAACCAAAATGGAGCTGTGTCGCCGTATTGATCACTCACCTTACCCGGTCAAGCGATCAGCACGCACGATGGTTGGGCCGATGAATACCAGCTTGCGTTGGGTAGCCCCAGCGCCGTGTGCTTGCATTCGAAAATGCGGTCGCCGCCAGTGACTGCTGACTTCTCGTGTGCCTGGTTCTCTAGGCTCGGCCCGCTCTGGTTGTTCATCGAGCAAAGCGGGACCGACGATATGGCGGTCATAGAGTGACTCTATCTCGGCAAGTCGTTCTTCGCGCTTGCGGCGTCCGAGCCCCGGGAAAGATCTTGGAGCCTCGCTGTATGCCCGGTCGCGCGTTACATGGGCATTGCGCACCGAGAGATACAGCAACATCTTGATCGCGTAGTCGAGTGAGTTCCGCCAGTGCTGACGGATACCTTCCATACCATCGAACTGCGACTTGAATGCACCGTCCAGCAGTTCGCGTATGGTGCGTTCGGGATTTGCCAAAGACAACTCGATGACGTCCATAACCACGCTTCGCTCCGGGTCATCGCGATGAGACCAGGTAACGCAATTGATGTACGAGGCCGACTTGAACAACACAATCGACTCGCAACCGCCGGGGCGATGCCAGCGAGAGGGTTCCGGAATGATGCACAAGGCTTGAGCCGGGAGCTGAACATGACCAATTCCCACGTCATCGGCTATATAGCTGTCATCCAGTAGTCGATGGAGTGCGGCGCTAGGTTCGTAGAACACGCCCTCACGAACCTCGAAGGCCTGCCATACCGCACTATGAGATGCTTGCAATGCGAGGGCATTCCGGGAGTAGCCTGCTGCCCCCTCATGAAATGTCGACTGTCCGAGCTTGCCGAATATCTTAACCAGGTTGGCAATTGGCTCGGACTGAAAGAGGGCGAGAACTGACTCCGAGGAATGGAGGTCTGTGCCTTTGCGAAATGCTCGCCAAGCGGCTAAAGCGCCAGTAACTCGATATCGGACGGGCGCAGGAAGCCTCGCATATTTAACGTCGTTGGTTTGGATGCCCTTCTTCAGCGCGTCAAGCAATAGCTCTTTGCCTCGAAAGCCGGTCTGGCTCTCACCGTCTGACTCAACGAGGGGGAGTCGCCTACGCCGCTTGCGATACTGGGAGCTGAACTGCGCATCATGGCGAACGGTGAGGAACACTTTCGCGTCAAGCAGCCTGACACGCTCGCTCCAGCCAAACTCGAAATTGACGCCCTGACCAACTGTCAGCCTGATACCCGCGCTTGGTGACCTGTCGGTCAGCCAGTCGACCAGCTCAGGTCGGAGATATTGCCAGATTGCAGCGGAAACATCTTCCTGCTGCAGCATCAGGGATACGGTCGCCACATCCATGGACACCCGCATCACAACCCCAGGCAAGACATCGGCGCACCTGACGTGCTGCCCGCCCAATTTGCATGACGCGCGCAAGGCTGCGTCCACGATCTCGAACGTTGGGCGATTTGCTCCACCCGCGATGGTGACCCGCGCACCGGGGCGAAGCGATGAGAAGATTGCCTCGCCAAGTTCATGTTGAGCTGGGGGCTGTTCCATAGCAAACCTCGTACAAACGGAGCTGGCTTCTTCACGCCCTGTGATTTAACTCCAAAGACTTGGTAGGCAGTAAGAAGACATTCTTAGATGTTCAGCCTGAACGCATTTACACAGCAATCAGATAGATCTGAAATACCGCCCGGATGCTTCCCTGCTCTCGTTTGTAAGTGCTGGACGCAAAGTCTTAATCACCGTCCACGCTCAGGAGTTGCGCACACCGCTGGCATGCCCACTCCTTCGGTAAGAAGGTCCTCTACCGTAGCAATCTGTTTTCCTGCGCGATAGATATGATTCCGATCGGTCACGCAGCTCGAACTCAATCGGCGTAAAGACGCGTCCATATCCGGACGTTCGATAACTCCTTTGTGGCTGACATCGAAAACTCGGTTGTTGCTCACCAAGAGACTTGGAGTCACGAAGCGAATGTCGTCTGGATTGGCATTTGGTACGAGTTTTCCGTTATGGAACAGGACGGAGGTGTCCCGGGCCCATTCATAATCCATCACCGAAAAGCTCTTTACCGAGGCTGCATGAATAGGTATTGCACGATAGAACACATTTCTACCATCCGTTGCATAGTTGTTGATCCGCATCCCCTGCTGTTGCCACGGCCGAATTGCAGCTACGTCAACGCTGCCGCCTAGCGGATAGTAGTCACGCTCAACACGCGTGCTCCCACCAGACTGGGTCGTTCCTCCTCCCATCCAACTTTGACCTCTTCTAACTGTTTTCAGGGTCGTAACAAAGTAGGCTTTCCCGTCGAGGACCAGATACTCTGGAGGTGAATCTTCCCTCTGTTTGCATTTCTTCGTCCCCGCTGCTTGATACTTTGTCGACCAGTCCGGTTGTGGCGAGGAGTGCCAGTATTCAGTGCACGAGTACTCGTGAGAGCTGCAGCCAGACAGAAAGATCGCCAGGATGCACAAGACGTTTAGATGGGCAAAGCGCTTAGGGTTTGGCACCACTACGCCTCGCCGACAGGGAACATGCCTAGTGTCAATCCTCATGCGCGTGGCACCAGGCGCCAGGTGACCGGGCGGCCATCCACCTCCGGCAAGGTTTCACCATGGGCAAATTCGCGAGCACCGATGGGCAGGTCTTCGCAGGCCCAGATTCCTGGCCAGGGGCATGATTGCCCTGAGGCTAGGCGAGAGCCCTCAAAGCGCGACGCCTCCCATTCCCAGTGAACAGGCAAGCCGTCTACCAGCGGCAAACTATCGCCCGTAGCTGCGCGGAACATCTCTGTGGGATTCCCTGCCTGATGCCAGAGGCCGACGCGCGGCGAAGGCTGGCCGCTGGCACCAGTGCGAGCGGACTGCGGTGGTAGGGGGCAGAGACGATCTATGTCGGGGAACTTCTTGCCAGGTTCCGCTTGAGCTTCGGCCCATCGCTTGTCATAGCATGCTGCCCGCCTGGGATCCTTCTCAACTCCATTGCTCCCTTCTTTGAATGTCGAGTACAACATATAAAGGCTTTTCTCATGGCCGAGCGCAGCACCTCTCTGGAAGGACTCGAGCGCTCGCGAAACATCCCGCTCAATGGTTAAGAAGTGTAGACCCAATGCATACCCAGCCTCGGCGAGATCTTGTCCTAAAGCACATTCCATCCTCTGAACAGCTATTGTGTACCCTCGACTTCTATTAGGTTCTGGCTGCTGGATAAATGCGTCACGTATTGCCTCTCCTGCAGCCTGTTGTCCATAGCGATTACCCAGATCTGCCGATCGTCGGAAGTAACTCAAGGCAGATTTCTCGTCCTTTTTTACGCCTATTCCTTGTTGCAACATAACGCCCATGAGATAGAAGGCGTGGGGTGAGTTGAGCCTAAGGGCCTTTTCGACAAAGTCCACAGCCCTCCTTTCATCTTTGGGTACGCCAGTACCTCGGATATAAAGACCGGCCAAGTTAAGCATTGCCTTGTGATGGCCTTTATCGGCGGCTTCTTGATATAGCTCGAGCATGGCCCTGTCGTTTGCTTGATTGTTTTTTTTCTCAAGTTCGCGCGCCTTGAGAAACAGCTTGTCCGCGTCTGGATCAAGCGGAGGATTTTGCTCTTTCGTGCAGGTGAACTGCAGCGTCTTCCAGTCAGGCACGGGCAGCTTGGCGTGCGCCGCAGCGGTGCTCAGCAAGATCCCGCCGAGCATGGCGATTATTGCGCTATAGCAGTGACGAACGCGCATCGCATCGACCGACATCAGGCAAGCGGCACCAGGCGCCAGGTGACCGGGCGGCCATCCACCTCTGGGAAGGTTTCGCCATGGGCAAATTCGCGGCAACCAAGGGGCAGGTCTTCGCAGGCCCAGGTTCCCGGCCACGGGCAGGGTTGACCTGACACAAGGCGGGAACCCTCAAAGGGTGATGCCTCCCACTCCCAGTGAACGGGCGCACCATTTACCAGTGGAAAACTATCTCCTGCGGCTGCGCGGAACATCACGGAGGGATTTCCTACCTGATGCCAGAGGCCGACGCGCGGCGAAGATTGATCGCTGGCTCCTGTGGTGGCAGATGGCGGTGGCAGGGGGCAAAGGCGGTCTATGTCCGGGAATTTTCTGCCCGGTTCCTTCTTGAGTAAGTCCCAGACTCGATCATAGCAAGCTGTTCTATCTGGATCCTTGGCTACTCCGTCTTTGCCTGTTTTGAATATGGTGCTTAATTTAAAAATACTATCCTTATGGCCCAAGGCAGCCGCTCTTTGCAGATAAAACAGCCCTCGCTCGGGATTACTTTCGAAGCTGAGAAAGTGGCGGCCTAGTAAGTAACCAGCCTCTGCATGATTTTGCGAAAGCGAACACTCCAGCATCTTTACAGCGATGGCGTATCCTCGCTCCTTGTTGGGCCCGGATTCATTTACAAACGCATTTCGAAGTGCTTGCCCCGACGCTAATTGTCCATACTTATTCCCGAGGTCCGCAGAGTGGCGAAAGTAGCTCAGAGCTGCAGTTTTGTCCTGCTTGACACCTATACCCTGCTGAAGCATGACGCCCATCAAGTAGTAGGCGTGAGGTGACTCCAATTTCAAGGCTCGCTCTACCAGATCCAGGGCTTTGCTCTCGCTCCGGTCGACACCTGTGCCACGAATATACAAGCCTGCCAAATTGAGCATGGCTTTGTAGTGCCCACGCTCGGAAGCCTGTTGATAGAGGCGCACCATCTCAGCGTCCTTGGCTTCATCCTGCTGGCTATCCAATCCTTTGGCGCGCTGAAACCACGACTCCGATACGCCATCGAATTTT